>NZ_JBQEPG010000019.1:0-115387 GCF_052045635.1 Pseudomonas sp. 22189 | reverse complement strand
GATCGCAGCCTGCGGCAGCTCCTACAGGGATTTCAGGGCTTACTGAATTTCTTCAGGCTTCACGATCACCCAGTTCTTGTCCGCCGTCACCGGCAACCCTTCCTTGGCCTGCGCCGCTGCGTGCTTGGCCATCATGCCGTTCAATTGAGTCATGTATTTGTCCTTGCGGTTGACCCACAAGTGAATGCCGCCCTTGGCTACATCCACATCGTGGAACAGCATGTAGCCGTCGCTGCTCGGGGTGTCGCCGCCCACCAGTACCGGTTTTTTCCACTCGTCGATGTAGGTCAGGATCGCCGCATGCTTGCCGGCCATCCAGGTCGCCGGGGTCCACAGGTAAGGGGTCAGTTCGAGGCCGAGGTTGGCCTTCTCGTCATACTTGCCGGCGGTGATCTGTTTGCGCGCAGTGGTCAGTTCGCCGGTTTCGCGGTTCTTCAGCAGCGTGGTCACGCCGATCACGTTCTGCGGTTTGACGTTGTAGCCGTACTTCGGATCTGCCGCGACCATGCGCACCAGTTCTTCGGAAGCGGCAGTCATCACGTAGACCTCGATGCCATTCTCCATCAGCTTGTTGTACAGCTCGGCCTGGCCGGTGAAGACTTTCGGCGGCTGCACATCGAGGTTCTTCACCACGTCGCCGTCGTAATAAGTGGTCGGCACCGTTTTGCCCGAGGCCATCAGCTCATCGACGTAGCCCTTGAGTTCCTTGAGCGTGAAGCCGGAGAACACCTGCGCCACCCACGGGTAGCAGACCATGTCGTCGACTTCGCACAGGCGATAGTAGTAACTGAACAGGCTTTCCTTGTGGTCGGCGGTGTCCTTGAACGGCATCAACTTCAGGGAGGGATCGAGTTTGTCGCGGGTGATCAGGCCCTTGTTTTCCATGAACGGCAGCAACGACTCTTCGAGGTCATAGCGGTAACTGGTGTTGTCCATGTCGAACACCGCGTAGTTACCTTTGTTGGCGTTGGCCGCGATCATCGCGTCCAGTGCCTTGGCCTGATCCGCCGGCCAGTGCTTCAGATCGGTGGCGAATGCGTGAGCGGCTAGACCCAATCCAAGCACTACAGCGAGCATTTTCGGTGCGAACTTCATCGGCGTTTTCTCCCTGACTGAAAGACATCGACGCTAACAAATAAGTGTGACAGTCCTCGTCTGTCAGCGACCGCTTACGTCTCTTCAACGCCAGTTGCATTGCCAAGAGCGACAAGCGCTTATTCCAAAAACGACGGACAACCTGCTATTTCGGTATTAATTCATTGGAAATCAAACTGTTAGGCTTGCCGGTTCGCAGTTGCCCCAGAAGGCGACTGGCACAAGTCTTATCGGAGTCTTCATGAATCTGCCGCTGATCCTCAATCTGCTGGTGTTCCTCGCCCTGCTCTTCGGTCTGGCGCAAACCCGCCACACGACGTGGAGCCTGGCGAAAAAAGTCCTGCTTGCACTGGTGCTGGGCGTGGCGTTCGGCGTGGCCCTGCACACCGTTTACGGTGCCGGCAACCCGGTGCTGAAAGCCTCGATCGGCTGGTTCGATCTGGTCGGCAACGGTTACGTGCAGTTGCTGCAAATGATCGTGATCCCGCTGGTGTTCGCCTCGATCCTCAGCGCGGTGGCCCGTCTGCACAACGCCTCGTCGCTGGGCAAGATCAGCTTCCTGACCATCGGCACGCTGCTGTTCACCACCGCGATTGCGGCGCTGATCGGTATCGGCCTGACCAACCTGTTCGGCCTCACCGCCGAAGGCCTGGTCGCCGGTACTCAGGAAATGGCCCGTCTGCAAACCATCCAGACCGACTACGCCGGCAAGGTCGCCGACCTGAATGTGCCGCAACTGCTGCTGTCGTTCATTCCGCAGAACCCGTTCGCCGACCTGGCCCGGGCCAAGCCGACCTCGATCATCAGCGTGGTGATCTTCGCGGCTTTCCTCGGTGTCGCGGCGCTGCAACTGCTCAAGGATGACGTCGAAAAAGGTCAGAAGGTGATCAACGCCATCGACACCCTGCAAGCCTGGGTGATGCGTCTGGTGCGTCTGGTGATGAAGCTGACCCCGTACGGCGTGCTGGCGCTGATGACCAAAGTGGTCGCCGGTTCCAACCTGCAGGACATCATCAAGCTCGGCAGTTTCGTCGTGGTTTCGTACCTCGGTCTGGGCCTGATGTTCGTGGTGCATGGCCTGCTGGTGTCAGCGGCCGGGATCAACCCGCTGCGTTTCTTCCGCAAGATCTGGCCGGTGCTGACGTTCGCGTTCACCAGCCGTTCCAGCGCCGCGAGCATTCCACTGAGCATCGAAGCGCAGACCCGTCGTCTGGGCATTCCGCAGTCGATCGCCAGTTTCGCCGCCTCGTTCGGTGCGACCATCGGCCAGAACGGTTGCGCCGGTCTGTACCCGGCGATGTTGGCGGTGATGGTTGCGCCAACCGTCGGCATCAACCCGCTGGATCCGCTGTGGATCGCGACGCTGGTGGCGATTGTGACCCTGAGCTCGGCCGGTGTGGCCGGTGTTGGTGGCGGCGCGACGTTCGCCGCACTGATCGTGCTGCCGGCGATGGGTTTGCCGGTGTCACTGGTGGCGCTGCTGATTTCGGTTGAGCCGCTGATCGACATGGGCCGTACGGCGTTGAACGTGAGTGGCTCGATCACTGCAGGTGCGATTACCAGTCAGGTGATGCAGCAGACCGATAAAGCGCTGCTGGATGCCGATGAGCATGCGGAGCTTGCTCAGGCTTGATGTAAAGCAAGATCAAAAGATCGCAGGCTTCGCCAGCTCCTACAGGGGACATGCGTAAACCTTGTAGGAGCTGCCGCAGGCTGCGATCTTTTAGGCTTTTTCCCAGACCTCAAAGTTGTACGCGGGCTTGTCGCCCTCAGGCGGATTCGGCACGTTCGACACCAGCTTCCACTGGTTCAGGTCAAACTCCGGAAACCACGCATCCCCTTCCGGGCTCAGCGCCACACGGGTCAGATACAGACGATCGGCCTGCGCCAGCCCTTGCGCATACAACTGCGCGCCGCCAATCAGCATCAACTCATCGACGCCCTGCGCTTTCGCCCATTCCTCGGCACGCACCACCGCGGCTTCCAGCGACGGATACACCTCCGCGCCTTCCAACACCAAGTCTGGCTGGCGGCTGACCACGATGTTCAAGCGCCCCGGCAGCGGACGGCCGAGCGAATCCCAGGTCTTGCGGCCCATGATGATCGGCTTGCCGAGGGTCGTGGCCTTGAAGTATTTGAAGTCCCCCGGCAGGTGCCAGGGCATGCTGTTGTCGACACCGATCACGCGGTTTTCACCGAGGGCTGCGATCAGGCTGAGGGGGAGTGATTTAGTCATGCCGGCGAGGATACCAGAGCCTCGCTTGACCCGATAAGCGCCACAGCGGTTATGCTCATGGCTCAATTGAGCAACGGAATGGCGCGTGACTGAACTGACTCCCCTGCAAAACCTCTGGCTGACTGAAACCATCCGCCTGCGTGAAGAGCACGCAGGTCCCCTGGAGGATCTGGAAGCCAATCGTCTGGCCCGCGCGGCCGGCGGCGATCTGCCGAGCCGTATTCAGCGCCGGGCGGCGTGGCTGGCCGAGCGCGACGGGCTGAGCACGGCACTCAAGCACTGGCTGCAGGGCGCGCGTCTGGCGCTGGTGCTGTTGGTGATTTTCGCGTTGCTGAGCGGCGCCGGACTGGCCTTCGCCGCACTGAGCCAGTCACCGGTGAATGTATTCTGGGCCTTGGGCAGCCTGCTCGGGTTGAACCTGATTCTGCTGCTGAGCTGGGCGCTGGGGCTGATCTTTGCCGGAGAACACGGCGCCACCCTCGGGCGCTTGTGGCTGTGGCTCAGCGAAAAACTCGCTCGCGATGCCAAAGCCGCGCAACTCGCGCCGGCCCTGCTGCTGATGCTGCAACGCAAAAAACTCAATCGCTGGGCGCTCGGCACATTGGTCAACGGTCTGTGGTTGCTGGCGATGCTCAGCGCCCTGCTGTTGCTGCTGACACTGATGGCGACCCGGCGCTACGGCTTCGTCTGGGAAACCACCATTCTCAGCGCCGACACCTTCATCAACCTGACCCAAGCCCTCGGCGCGCTGCCGGCGCTGCTCGGTTTCAACGTACCCAGCGTGGAAATGATCCGTGCCAGTGGCGACGCGGCGCTGGGTATCGAAAGCGCGCGACAGGCCTGGGCGACCTGGCTGGTTGGCGTGCTGGTGGTCTACGGCGTTCTGCCGCGTCTGCTGCTGGCGCTGTTGTGTTTCTGGCGCTGGAATCGCGGCAAAGCCGTGCTGGCGCTGGACCTCAACCTGCCCGGCTACGCCCAGCTGCGCGAACGGCTGATGCCGACCAGCGAACGTCTCGGCATTAACGACGCGGCGCCTGAGCAGTTGCATCGCGTCGAAAGCAGCGTCAGCGAACACGCCAGCGACGGCGCTTTGCTGGTGGCCATTGAACTCGACGATCAGCGCCCGTGGCCACCGGCCCTGCCGAAAACCGTGAGCAACGCCGGAATCCTCGACAGCCGCGAATCACGGCACAAACTGCTCGAACAGCTCAGCCGTTTCCCTCCGGCGCGCCTGCTGATCGCCTGCGACCCGCGACGCTCGCCGGATCGCGGCAGCCTCGCGCTGATCGCCGAACTGGCGCGCAACGCCAGCGCCACCCGCGTCTGGCTGCTGCAAGCACCGCCCGGTGAAGCGCTGGACAGCGCCCGCCTCGGCGACTGGCATGTCGCGCTGCAACAGCTGGAATTGCCGTTCGCCGATTGCGCACCGATGAACTGGCTGGAGAACGGTCATGACTGATGCCCGCAAAGCCCCGCTGAAACTCGCGGTGGTCGGCCACACCAACGTCGGCAAGACCTCGCTGCTGCGCACCTTGACCCGTGACGTCGGTTTCGGCGAAGTCTCGCACCGCCCGAGTACCACCCGCCATGTCGAGGGCGCGCGGTTGTCGGTGGACGGCGAGCCCTTGCTCGATCTCTACGACACGCCGGGGCTGGAAGACGCCATTGCCCTGCTGGATTTCCTCGAGCGTCTGGAGCGCCCCGGCGAACGCCTCGACGGCCCGGCGCGACTGGCACGGTTTCTCGACGGCAGCGAGGCGCGCCAGCGTTTCGAACAGGAGGCGAAAGTCCTGCGACAACTGCTCGCCTCCGACGCCGGTCTGTATGTGATCGACGCCCGTGAGCCGGTGCTGGCCAAGTATCGCGACGAACTCGAAGTGCTGGCCAGCTGCGGTAAACCGCTGCTGCCGGTGCTGAATTTCGTCAGCAGCGCCAACCATCGCGAACCGGACTGGCGCGAAGCGTTGGCGCGGCTCGGCCTGCATGCGCTGGTGCGGTTCGACAGCGTTGCGCCGCCGGAAGATGGCGAGCGGCGCCTGTACGAAAGCCTCGCGCTGCTCTTGGAAAACGCCCGTCCGCAACTGGAACGCTTGATCGCCGATCAACAGGCCCAGCGCCTGGCCCGCCAGCAAAGTGCGGCACGCCTGATCGCCGAATTGCTGATCGATTGTGCGGCGTGCCGGCGCAGCGTGGTCAGCGAGGCCGAGCAGGAACAGCAAGCCATCAGCGAACTGCGCAAAGCCGTGCGTCAGCGTGAACAGAAGTGCGTCGAGGCGCTGCTCAAGCTTTATGCGTTTCGCCCGCAGGACGCGGCGGCCAGTGATCTGCCGCTGCTGGATGGGCGTTGGGGCGATGACCTGTTCAACCCGGAAACGCTTAAGCAACTCGGCGTGCGAGTCGGCGGCGGGATCGCGGCAGGCGCGGCGGCCGGAGCTGGCGTGGATTTGCTGGTGGGCGGGATCACCCTTGGCGCTGCGGCGCTGGCCGGTGCGCTTGCCGGCGGCGCGCTGCAAACGGCGCGCAGTTATGGCAGCCGTCTGCTGGACAAGATCAAGGGCCAGCGCGAGTTGACCGTGGATGACGGGGTGCTGCGGCTGCTGGCGTTGCGTCAGCGGCAGTTGCTGTCTGCGCTGGATCAACGCGGACATGCGGCGATGGACGCAGTTCAGGTCGCCACCCCGCAGGACAAGAGCTGGCGCGAGGGCAAGCTACCGGAGGCGCTGAACAAGGCGCGGGCGCACCCACAGTGGTCGTCGCTCAATCCGCATGCGAAGTTGAATCAGGCGGAGCGGCAGGAGCAGATAGATCTATTAGCTGCGGATTTGTAGCGCCTGGACTGGCCCCATCGCTGGCAAGCCAGCTCCCACAGGGTTCTCGGTGAAAACCCATTTTGTGATCAACCGAGATACCTGTGGGAGCTGGCTTGCCAGCGATGGCAGCCACTCGGTTCCAAGACCTGAGAAGACAAAAGACGCACCGCTTTCTCCTTCAACACCTTGAGATCCATCACCGGCACCGCCGTTTCCTTGGCCAACTCATCCCACTGGCGCATGCGCAAACTCACGGCACACAACGGATCACGCTCAAACGCACCCGCCTCCTCCTCGCTCATCACCCCGCCCTGATACTCCAGGGTCCGGCGACTCGCTTCACTCAGGCGCTCGAAATACCCAGGTTCGCGCAAGGTCAGGTAACGCTTGGCCTCAACGTGATATTCCACCAGCCGCGCCAGACGCTCACTGAAACCCGCCTCACGCAAATAATCCGCACCCAGGCGCTCATGGCTGACCACGCCATACCCGCCCATGTTCTCGGCGCCCTCGGCACACAAATGGCCGATGTCATGGAAGAACGCCGCCAGCACCACTTCATCATCAAACCCTTCAGCCATCGCCAACTGCGCGGCCTGAGACATGTGCTCGATCTGCGACACCGGCTCGCCGATGTAATCACTAGCACCAAAGCGTTCATACAGCGCAAACACCCGGTCAACGACTTGCGCATGCGCCGCCATCACATTTCCTCCAGTAATTGCGCCACGTTGCGCTCGGCCAGTGCCGGGCCGACGCTCATGCCGACGCCGGTGTGCATCAACGCCACACTCAGCCCCGGGGCCGGGCGCAGCAACGAAAACGGTCCCGGCCCCCGGGCACCGTAGACGCCCTGCCAGCGCTCGAGCACTTGCACCTTGCAGCCCAACGTCTGTTCGGCCAGCTCGAGCATCCAGTTGTCCACTTGCTCGGCATTGAACGGCGACGGATCGCTGCCGTAATGGTGCGAGTCGCCGATGATCAGCTCGCCATACGGCGTCGGACTGATCAGCAGGTGAATGCCGTTGTCGTGCAGGTGCGGTTGTTCGCGCAGGATCTGCGCCTGCACCGCCGCCGCTTGCGGCAGGTCAGCGAAAGCGCCGTAGTGCACGCAGCTCAGACCGGTGAGCAAGGCGTGTTGCAGATTCAGCTCGATCTGCGGTTTGGCACGGAGCATTTGCAGGCGGCAGATCTGCGGATCGAGCGCGGCGATCGGCTCGGCCAGCAGGGTCTGATAATCGTGGCCGGAGCAGACGATGATTTGCTTTGCCGTGAAGCTGCCGGCGGTGCTGTGCAGGTGCCCCGGTTCGACGTCGCGCACCAGCGTACTGAAGTGAAACTCGACGCCGAGATCGCGGCGCAGGTAGTCAATCAGCGCGGGGATTGCTTCGCGCGAGTACAGCTGTTGATCGTCCATGCCGTGCAATGCAGCACGGTGGTGACTGAACTGGCCGTGGTACAGATCACGCAGTGCGGCGCCGCGCAACAGGGCGACGTTATACCCGTGTTCCACGGCGCGGCCGTTGCAGAAGGCCTCGAGCAATTGCTCTTCGGCTTCGCTGCGGGCGAACAGGTACGAGCCGTTGCGCTTGATGTGCAGACCGGCGAGTTGCGCCCAGTCGCCCCAGATCTCGCGGCTGGCCGTGGCCAGTTCGAGCATCGGCCCCGGTGGCTGCCCGGTGACCAGCGCCTGACCAAAGTTGCGCACCGAAGCGCCGAGGGGCGTGGCGGTGCGTTCGAAAACGCTGACCTTGAGCCCGCGTTTGGCCGCGGCATAGGCGTGGGACAGGCCGAGGATGCCGGCGCCGACGATGAGCAGGTCTTGGTGCTGAGTCATAAAAGCAATCCCGCTTGTGTGGCGAGGGAGCTTGCTCCCGGTCGGCTGCGCAGCAGTCGTAAATTCAGCAGACGCGGAGTGCCTGACACTACTCGTTTGCAGGATTTGGGACCGCTTCGCGCTCCAGCGGGAGCAAGCTCCCTCGCCACAGGCTGTGTGAGTCAGTTACTTGGCGACGACTTTCTCGGACTTGCCGTCATAACGCTTGCGCCACTCGGTGAGGATCTCGTCGCGATTCTTCGAGGCCCAGGCGAAGTCGTTCTTGATCAGGCGCTGCTCGTAGTCGACCGGCAGTTCGGTCTGCGGCTTGGCGATGCCCGGCTGCGCAAGAACCGCGAAGTTCTCCTTGTACAGGTCCATCGCCTCGGCGCTGGCGGAGAAGTCCGCGAGTTTCTTCGCGGCGTCTTCATGCGGTGTGCCTTTGATCACGGCCGTCGCTTCGATCTCCCAGCCCAGGCCCTCCTTCGGCAGAATGATGTCCAGCGGCGCGCCCTGGCGCTTCAGCTGTACCGCCGGGTATTCGAAGGAAATGCCGATCGGGAATTCACCCGCCGCCGCCAGTTTGCACGGCTTGGAACCGGAGTGAACATACTGGCCGATGTTCTGGTGCAGACCGTCCATGTAGGCCCAGCCCTGCTTCTCGCCGAAGGTTTGCAGCCAGGCGCTGACGTCGAGGAAACCGGTGCCGGACGACGCCGGGTTCGGCATGACGATCTTGCCCTTGTACTCAGGCTTGGTCAGATCCTGCCAGCTCACCGGTTTACTCAGTCCCTGCTTCTCGGCTTCGACGGTGTTGAAGCAGATGGTCGCGGCCCACACGTCCATCCCGACCCAGGCTGGCGGGTTGGCGGCGTCGCGGTAGTTCGCGCCGATCTTGCCCAGATCCTTCGGTGCGTAGCTTTGCAGCATGCCCTGCTGATCGAGGATCGCCAGGCTCGAAGCGGCCAGGCCCCACACCGCGTCAGCCTGTGGACGGGCCTTTTCGGCCAGCAGCTTGGCGGTGATGATCCCGGTGGAGTCGCGCACCCACTTGATCTCGACGTCCGGGTTGGCCTTTTCGAACGCAGCCTTGTAGGCGGTCAGTTGTTCGGCTTCGAGGGCGGTGTACACCGTCAACTCGGTTTTTGCCGCGAAGGCATTCAGGCTGAAAGTAGCGAGCACAGCAGCGGCCAGGGCCATAGGCTTGAACATGATCGTTTTCCTGTCTTGAGTTGAGGTTGGGAAAATCAGTGACCGGGCGCGGTTTGCCGCCAGGCCTGGGAACGGCGCAGCAAGCCGCGCGAAGCCCACGCCAGCAGCAAGGACACGCCCGCCGAGGTGAACAGAATCAGGGTCGACATCGCTGCCGCGCCGCCGACGTTGCCGGCGTCATCCATGTTCAGCACCGCGACCGCCGCGAGGATGGTGTCGGGGCTGTAGAGGAAGATCGCCGCCGACACCGTGGTCATCGCCGAGACAAACAGGTAGCGCACGATGTCCAGCAGCGCCGGCAGACAGATCGGCACGGTGACCCGCAGGTAGTGGCGGTACAGCGGCGCCTTGAGCGACAGCGCGGCGGCTTCGAACTCGGCGTCGAGTTGGCGCAGCGCTGTGGTCGCGGTCATTTGTGCGGTGGTCAAGTAGTGCGCAATGGTGCAGACGATCAGCAGGGTCATCGTGCCGTACAGCACGTGCAGCGGGTTGCCGCTGAGGTTGAAGAAGAAGACGTAACCCAGACCGAGCACCAGCCCCGGCACTGCCATCGGCACGAAACTGAGCATGCGCAACGTCAGGTTGAGGCCGCGTTGGCTGCGGGTTTTCTCCATCAGGTAAGCGCCGGTGAAGATCAGCACGCTGCCGATCAATGCGGTGCCCAGCGCCATCTTCAGGCTGTTGCCATAGGCCAGCCAGCCGCCGCCAGCAGTTTCGTTGAACTGGTAGTGATTGAGCGACAGCGACAGGTTGTACGGCCAGAACTTCACCAGCGAGGAGAACACCGCCATGCCGAACACCAGCAGCAACGCCGCGCTGATCAACACAACAATCGCCAGATAGCAGGCATCACGCATTTTCGACGGCGCTGGTTTGAATACTTGCGCACGGCCACTCATGGAATCGCCGTGACGCCGACGCAACCAGGCATCGACGCCGAAGCTGAACAGCGCCGGCAGCAACAGCACCATGCCGATCAACGCCCCGCGTCCGAATTGTTGCTGACCGACCACGGCTTTGTAGGCTTCCAGCGCCAGCACTTGATAGTCTCCGCCGACCACCACCGGCACACCGAAATCGGTGATGGTCAGAGTGAACACCAAGCAGAACGCGGCGAACACCGCCTGCCGGGTCGCCGGCCAGGTGATGCTGCGAAACGCCTTGGCCGGACTGGCGCCCATGCTCGACGCCGCATCGAACAGCCGCGCATCGGCCAGCGACAACGCCGACAGCAGAATCATCAGCGCATGGGGAAAGGTGTAGATCACCTCACCCAACACAATGCCCCAGAAACCGTAGATATTGTCCGAGAGCAGCCCGCGCAACATGCCCTGGTTGCCGAACAGATAAACCAGTGCGATACCCGGCAGCATCGACGGCGCCATCAATGGCAGCAGGGAAATCCCGCGCCAGATGCCCTTGGCTGGAATCAATGTACGTTGCAGGGCGTAGGCAAACAGGTAGGCCAGCGGTACGACGATGGCCGCGACGCTGAGGGAAACTTTCAGGCTGTTACCAAGCAGCCAGTGGAAATTCTCGCTGGTCACCAACTCCTTCGCGGCGAGCCAGCCACCGCCCTGCCCGGCCTCGCTGCTGAAGCCGCGCCAGAAGATCGCCAGCAACGGCAGCAGCACCGCGACACCGAGCAGCAACAGCAGCAGGAGTTTGCCGCCGAAGACGAAGATCCGGTCACCGACCTCGGCCCCGGACACTCGCCGCGCCTGCTTGTGCGGTAGCGGCAGTGCGATGTTCGCGCTCATCAGGCAAACACCTGCAGGCTGCGCGGCGGCAAGGCGACCATGATCTGCTGGGCGCCGAGGCGCGGCATGGCTTCCGGCGCCAGTTCGGCGAGCAGCGAATGGCCCGGCAACTGGTCGAGTTCGAAGCTCATGCGGCAGCGATTGCCGAGGAACGTGATCTCGCGAACCTTGGCCGGGAACAGGTTTTCTTCGTGCACCAGCGGATTGACGCTGATCGCTTCCGGACGGCAGAACAGTCGGCCCGAAGCGCCGCTCACGCTGCCATCCGCCAGACGTACATCCATCCCGCCAACCCGGGCGTGACTGGCGCTGCTGCGCTGGAACGGCAGCCAGTTGCCCTGCCCGACGAACTCGGCCACGAACGGCGTGGCCGGGCGGTTGTAGATGTCCTGCGGAGTGGCGTACTGCTCGACCCGACCGTTGTGCATCACGGCGATGCGGTCAGCCATCAGCATGGCTTCGTCCTGATTATGGGTGACCATCAGGGTGGTGATGCCGAGGTTGCGCTGCAGCTGGCGCAGTTCGGTGCACAGATGCTCGCGCACCCGGGCGTCCAGCGCCGACATCGGCTCATCAAGCAATAACAGCGACGGCGCCGGGGCCAGGGCGCGAGCCAGCGCGACTCGCTGTTGCTGACCGCCGGACAACTGGCCTGGGTACTTTTTCTCACTGCCGCTGAGGCCGACCAGCTCCAGCATCTGCCCGACGCGACGGCGTACTTCGTCACGACCACTGCCGGCGAGGCCGTAGGCAATGTTTGCTTCGACGGTCAGATTGGGGAACAGCGCGTAGGACTGGAACAGGATCCCGTAATCCCGGGCCTGCGGCGCAAGGTGCGAGACGTCGCGGTCGCCGAGGTACAACTCGCCGCTGTCCTGCTTCTCCAGCCCGGCGATGCAGCGCAACAGCGTGGTCTTGCCGCAGCCCGACGGGCCGAGCAGGCACACCAGCTCACCGGCGGCGACGTCGAGGGAGACGTTATCCAGTGCGGTAAACGCGCCGAAGCGTTTCTGCACGCCGCGCACTTTCATCGGCGCACCGGGATTGGTCAGGGCAGTTGCGATGGCAGGATTCATGGACAGACCTCATCAAGCAGATGGGGCCAATCCTAGAGTTGTAATGCGTCCGTCATGTGGCAGTGAGGCAAAAACGGCCGATAGTGGTATTCGGGGATTTTGGTTCAGGTTTCAAGTCATGGGTTGCCGGGTCTGGCCCCATCGCTGGCAAGCCAGCTCCCACAAGGATCTTCAGTGAATGCAGATTTTGTGAACACCTGAAATACCTGTGGGAGCTGGCTTGCCAGCGATGGGGCCAGTACTAGCAGTGAAGAAATCAGGCCGGGGACATTTCCTGAGCCAAGCCGAGGAAGGCCGCCGGCAACCGCGCCCCCTTGCGCTCCTTGAGGCAATACAGGTACTCGGGAATCTGCGGCGCATTCTCGATGGTCAGCACGCGCAACTGCGGATCATGCGGCACTTCCTGGCGGGCAATGATGCTGATGCCGATATTGCGCAGCACCGCCTCGCGGATCGACTCACGGCTGCCGATCTCCAGCAACGGCCCGAAACTGACCCCGGCGCTTTCCAGCAACTCCTCGGTCAAACGGCGGGTGGTCGAACCGGACTCGCGCATCAGCAAGGTATGCCCGGCCAGTGCACTCAACGCCACATGCTCCTGCGCCGCCAGCGGATGGTTGCGATGCACCGCCAGCACCAGCGGATCGCTACCCAATACCCGGCGAATCAACCGCGCATCCTCAAGCAACTGCGACGACGCCGCGACATCCACCCGGTAATCCTCCAGCGCTTCGAGCACTTGTTGCGAGTTGCCGATTTCCACCGACACCTCCACCTGCGGCAGACGCTCGCGGAAGGTCTTCACCAGATCGAGGATGTAATACGGCGCAGTGGCAGCGATGCGCAACGTGCCCTGCACCTGACCGCTGTTGCGCAGGAAGAACTCGATGTCGGCCTCCTGCTGCAACAGCGTCTTGACCATCGGCAGCAACCGCGCGCCTTCGTCGCTGACACTCAAACGACGGCCGCCACGGTAGAACAGCTCCACCGAATACTGGCTTTCCAGATTGCGAATCTGCGTGGTCACGGTGGGTTGGCTGAGGCCGAGCTTTTTCGCCGCCAGCGTAATGCTGCCCAGGCGGGCGACCATATAAAACGCTTTCAGCTCGGCACTCAGCACAACCATCCCTCATCGTTTATTTACGCAGCAGGCGCAAACCGTTGAACACCACCAGCAGGCTCACGCCCATGTCGGCAAACACCGCCATCCACATGGTGGCGAGTCCGGCGAAGGTTACCCCAAGAAAGATAGCCTTGATCACCAGGGCCAAGGCGATGTTCTGTTTCAAGATGCTCGCGGTGTCGCGCGACAGGCTGATGAACGCCGGGATCTTGCGCAGATCATCGTCCATCAGGGCGACATCGGCGGTTTCAATCGCGGTGTCGGTGCCGGCGGCCGCCATGGCGAAACCGATTTCGGCCCGCGCCAGCGCCGGGGCGTCGTTGATACCGTCGCCGACCATGCCGACCCGATGCCCCTGTGCATAAAGCTCTTCGATAGCCTGCAGCTTGTCGGTCGGCAGCAAGTCGCCCTTGGCCTGATCGATACCGACCTGCGCGGCAATCGCCTGCGCGGTGTGAACGTTGTCGCCGGTCAGCATCAAGGTTTTCACGCCCAGTGCGTGCAACTGGCGGATCGCTTCGCGACTGGATTCCTTGACTGTGTCGGCCACGGCGAACAGCGCCAGCGGACCAGAACTGTCGAGCAGCAACACCACGGATTTGCCCTGTTTCTCCAGCGCAAACAGCTTCTCTTCGAGTTGCGGCGAGCACAGGCCCAGCTCCTCGACCAGACGATGGTTGCCCAAGTGATAGGTCTGGCCGTTGACCTGGCCCTTCACGCCACGACCGGCCAGCGCTTCGAAGTTATCCACACTCAGCACGGCGAGGTTTTTATCCACAGCCGCATTGGCGATCGCCAGCGACACCGGGTGATCGGAGCGCCCGGCCAGCGCGGCGGCAATCGCCGGAGCGCTGGCGTCAGCGGTCGGGTTGAGCGACAGGTAATCGGTCTGCACCGGTTTGCCGTGGGTGATGGTGCCGGTCTTGTCCAGCGCCAGATAATCGAGCTTGAAACCGCCCTCCAGATAAACGCCGCCCTTGACCAGAATACCTTTGCGCGCCGCCGCCGCGAGGCCGCTGACGATGGTCACCGGGGTGGAGATCACCAGTGCGCACGGGCAGGCCACCACCAGCAACACCAGCGCGCGGTAGATCCAGTCGAACCACACCGCGCCCATGAACAGCGGCGGAATGATCGCCACGGCCAGCGCCAGCGCGAACACCACCGGGGTGTAGATTTTCGAGAATTGATCGACGAAGCGTTGGGTCGGAGCGCGCGCCCCCTGAGCCTGCTCGACGGCGTGGATGATCCGCGCCAGGGTCGAGTTGTTCGCCGCCGCAGTCACCGTGTATTCCAGCGAGCCGGCCTGGTTGATGGTGCCGGCGAAGACTTTGTCGCCCACGGTTTTCTCCACCGGCAGGCTTTCGCCGGTGATCGGCGCCTGATCGATGGTCGAACTGCCGCTGACGACTTCACCGTCCAGGGCGATGCGCTCGCCGGGTTTTACCCGCACACGGGCGCCGAGTTCGACGCTTTTAACCTCTTGTTCGATCCAGTTGCCATCGGCCTGCTGCACCGTGGCCTGTTCCGGGGTCATTTGCATCAGGCCGCTGATGGCGTTGCGCGCGCGATCCAGCGAGCGCGCCTCGATCAATTCGGCCACGGTAAACAGGAACATCACCATCGCCGCTTCCGGCCACTGCCCGATCAACACCGCACCGGTCACCGCGATGCTCATCAGCGCATTGATGTTGAGGTTACGGTTCTTCAGGGCGATCCAGCCCTTTTTATAGGTGGTCAGGCCGCCGCTGAGGATCGACACCAGCGCAATGATCGCCACCACCCAGGTTGGCGCGGCGTTGGTGAAGTGGATAACTTCCGCCGCCAGCGCGCCGACACCGGACAGCGCCAACGGCCACCAGTGTTTTTTTACTGGTGCCGGGGCCGGGGTTTCGACGCCCGCCTCCAAAGGCTCGGCGTGCATGCCCAGCGAGGTGATCGCCTCGGTGATCGGCGCGGTGTCCGGCAGGTTGTGGGTCACGCCGAGCACGCGGTTGATCAGATTGAATTCCAGTTGCTGCACCCCGGCCAGTTTGCCGAGCTTGTTCTGGATCAGCGTCTGCTCGGTCGGGCAGTCCATCGCTTCGATGCGGAAACTGCTCAACCGGGCGTCAGCGCTGGTCTTTTCGCTCAGTTGCACCAACGCAGGCGCAGCCGCTGTCGACGAGCAGCAAGAATCTTCGTGCGAATGAACCGGTGCCGGTGCTGCGGCTTTCGACCCGCAGCAGGAATCGCCGCCATGTTCGTGCTTATGCACAGGCTGCAATTTATGGCTGTGGCTATGATCGTGCCCGTCGCCGGGCTTGTGGGTGTGCTGGGAATCGCTCATTGGTCGCGTCCATGAAGGTGCCTGTTGCCAAGTAAAGACCCTGTAGCCACTATAGGGTCAAGCACCCATTTTGGAGATCGCTGTCATGAAGATCGGAGAACTGGCGAAACTCACCGACTGCGCCGTGGAAACCATCCGCTATTACGAGCGCGAAAACCTGCTGCCGGAACCGGCGCGCAGCGATGGCAACTACCGCGTCTACACCCAGGCCCACGCCGAACGCCTGACCTTCATCCGCAACTGCCGCACCCTCGACATGACCCTCGAAGAAATCCGCAGCCTGCTGGCCATGCGTGACAGCCCGCAGGATCAGTGTGCAAGCGTCAATACGCTGATCGACGAGCACATCCAGCATGTGAAAGCGCGGATTGACGGATTGCTGGCCTTGCAGACACAACTGCTCGACCTGCGCCAACGCTGTGGCGAAGGGCCGGGGGCGGATCAGTGCGGGATTTTGCAGCGGCTGGAGGTGAGTGGTGGCGTCGTCGCAACCGAAGTCGAACATTCCCACGTAGGCCGCAGCCACGGCCATTGACAACACCACAAAATATTGTGGGAGCTGGCTTGCCAGCGATAGCGGTTTTACCGACACATCAATGTTGAATGTGCTGCCGTCATCGCTGGCAAGCCAGCTCCCACAGGTTTAATGGCAGTCTGTCAGACCGCCATCGGCGCGGTCATCGGCGCATGGTGCTCGTAACCTTCCAGCGAGAAATCGCTCGGCTCCACCAGCTCCAGCCACTCCGGCTGGTATACACCGGTCTTGGCAAACTCCGGCACGCGGTCGGAGATTTTCAGTTTTGGCATGGCGAACGGCTCGCGCTTGAGCTGTTCGTTGAGCATGTCCAGATGGTTCTCGTAGACGTGCGCATCACCGATGAAATAGGTGAACCAGCGCGGCGTGTAACCGGTCAGGCGCCCGATCAGGCTGAGCAGCGCGGCGCCTTCGGTGAGGTTGAACGGCGTGCCCAGGCCCAGGTCGTTGGAGCGGATGTAGAGGGTCAGGGAGATCTCTTTGGTCTCTACATTCGGATGGAACTGGTACAGCAGATGGCACGGCGGCAGGGCCATTTCATCGAGCTGGGCGCAGTTCCAGCCGTGGAACAGGATGCGGCGGCTGCCCGGATCCTTGATGATCGTGTCGACGCACTGGCGCACCTGATCGATGGCTTTGTACAGCACCACATAGGCCTGGCCGTCTTCATCGCCCTGGGCGATCTGCTTGTAGCCGTTGCTCAGGGTCTGTTCGATGGCGGCGGTGTTGCTCAGCGGGATCTGCTTGTACGCCGGCCATTTGCGCCATTGCACGCCGTAGATTTCGCCGAGGTCGTCTTCGCCCTGACGGAACGGGTTGGCCAGCCACTGCGCGTTTTCGTTGGCGTTCTGGTCCCAGACCTTGCAGCCCAGCGCACGGAATTCAGCGGCATTGTTCACGCCACGCAGAAAACCGCACATCTCGCCGATGGCCGATTTGAAGGCCATCTTGCGGGTGGTGATCGCCGGGAAACCTTCCTGCAGATCGAAACGCAGCATCGCACCCGGGAAGCTGATGGTGTTGATGCCGGTGCGGTTGGCCTGTTTGGTGCCGTTCGCAATGACGTGCGAGACCAGTTCGAGATATTGCTTCATGAGTTACCTGTGTCCTTTGAGCCCCGGCGTCGCGCGCCGGGGTTCGTAGTTTAAGCGGTCGGCGCGAGCGGCGCTGCCGGCGCACGACGATAGGCCAGCCAGATCAGGAACAGCCCGCCGACAATCATCGGCACGCACAGCACTTGGCCCATGGTCAGCCAGTTCCAGGCCAGGTAGCCCAGTTGCGCGTCCGGTACGCGGACGAACTCGACGATGAAACGGAAGATGCCGTAGAACAGCGCAAACATGCCCGATACCGCCATGGTCGGACGCGGTTTACGCGAGAACAGCCACAGGATCAGGAACAGCGCGACGCCTTCGAGCGCGAACTGATACAGCTGCGACGGGTGACGCGGCAGCTGCGCCGGATCGCTGAACGGCGGGAAGATCATCGCCCACGGCACGTCGGTCGGCTTGCCCCACAGCTCGGCGTTGATGAAGTTACCGATACGCCCGGCGCCCAGACCGATCGGCACCATCGGCGCAACGAAGTCCATCAGCTGGAAGAAAGTCTTGCCGTTGCGTTTGCCGAACCACAGCGCGGCGAGCATCACCCCGATGAAACCGCCGTGGAACGACATGCCACCCTTCCACACTTCGAAAATCAGCGTCGGGTTGGCGATGTAGGCACTCAGGTCATAGAACAGCACGTAACCCAGACGTCCACCGACAATCACCCCCATCGACAGCCAGAACACCAGATCGGAGAGCTTCTCCTTGGTCCAGGTCGGGTCGAAACGGTTGAGCCGGCTCGACGCCAGCAGCCATGCGCCGCCGATGCCGACGAGGTACATCAGGCCGTACCAGTGGATTTTCAGCGGACCGATGGCCAGGGCCACCGGGTCGATCTGCGGGTAAGGCAGCATTGCGACTCCTCGTTAGAGTTGAAACCAAAATTCCCGGGCGACGCTGCCACCTCAGGATTAAGCCAGGATTGCGGCCTGCTCTGAACCAGAGGCTCAGAGCAGGAAATTCAGACCCACGCAGAACAGCAAAGCGGCGAACAGCCGTTTCAGCAAGCGCGGCGACAACTTGTGCGCCAGACGCGCGCCGAGACGGGCGAACACCATGCTGGTCAGGGCAATGCCCAGCAGCGCCGGCAAATAAACAAAACCGAGACTATGCGGCGGCAACAACGGATCATGCCAGCCCAGAATCATGAAACTTAAGGCACTGGCCAGCGCAATCGGCAGGCCACAAGCCGACGACGTCGCTACGGCTTGCTGCATCGGCACGCTGCGCCAGGTCAGGAACGGCACGGTCAGCGAGCCGCCGCCGATCCCGAAAATCGCCGAGGCCCAGCCAATCACACTGCCGGCCACGGTCAGACCGAGTTTGCCCGGCACCGTTCGACTGGCCTTGGGTTTGACCTCCAGCGCCAGTTGCACGGCAATCACCAAGGCGAACACGCCGATGATCTTCTGCAGGTTCGGCCCGGAAATCGCCTCGGCCGTCAGCGCCCCAAAACCGGCGCCGAGCAGAATGCCCACGGTCATCCACATGAAGATCGGCCAGCGCACCGCACCACGTCGATGGTGTTCACGCACGGCATTGACCGAAGTGAAGATGATGGTCGCCAGCGATGTCCCTACCGCCAGATGCGTGAGGATCGACTGATCGAATCCCTGCAAGGTAAAACTGAACACCAGCACCGGGACAATAATGATCCCGCCGCCCACCCCGAACAGCCCGGCCAGCACGCCCGCACAGGCGCCCAACGCCAGATAGAGCAGAAATTCCATGACCGTCTCCCAGACGCATCCCCAAAACCGGAGCGGCATGGTAACGGATGCATGCCCTCCGGCTCCACTTGCGATGGATGCACGGACGCCGACTGCGTAGAGTGAGCAAAAAACACACAAGGACCACCTTATGTGCCTGATCGTTTTCGCCTGGCGTCCGGGCCATGCCCAGCCGCTGATCGTCGCGGCCAACCGTGACGAGTTCTACGCCCGCCCGAGCCTGCCGCTGGCGCCATGGACCGACGCGCCGCACGTACATGCCGGGCGCGATCTTGAGGCGGGCGGCACCTGGCTGGGGATCGGCGCCAGCGGGCGCTTTGCCGCGCTGACCAATATCCGCGATCCACACCAGCCTCCGGCGCGTAAATCGAGGGGCGAGCTGGTGGCGCGGTTTCTCGCGGGCGATGCGTCGATTGATGATTATTTAAGCGATGTGGTCGCGCGCTCGCCGGAGTACGCCGGGTTCAACCTGCTGCTGGGCAATGCCCACGAGCTGTGGCACTTCAATGCGCGAACGTCCGAGCCGGTGATGCTCCAACCCGGGGTTTACGGGCTGTCGAATGCCGGGCTGGATACGCCGTGGCCGAAACTGCTCAAGGCCAAGGCTGCCCTGAGCGCGGTGCTGGACGATCCACAACCTGCGCGGTTGCTGGAGTTGCTGGGCGATGCGCAAACCGCACCGTTTGCCGAACTGCCGGACACCGGAGTCGGGCTGGCGACCGAATCACTGCTGTCGAGCGTGTTCATTGCCAGCCAGAGTTACGGGACGCGGGCGAGTACGGCGTTGATTGTGCAGGCGGACGGCACGCGGCGGATGATCGAGCGCAGTTTCGGGCCGTATGGCGGGCATTTGGGGGAGGTGGAGATCAATACCTGAAAGTGAGCAACCATTGTGGCGAGGGAGCTTGCTCCCGCTCGGGTGCGAAGCAGCCGCAACCCAGCCAATGCGATCTCTCAGAAGAATCTCATTGACCGAATTGGGAGCGCTCCGCACTCCAGCGGGAGCAAGCTCCCTCGCCACAGGGCCATCAGCCTTTTAAAGGGCCTTGTTGACCGCCGGCGGATTCATCTTCGACAAGCCGAGATTCTTCAGCGCCAGTTGCAGCGAGCTGTGGATAACCTGCGGATTGTCGATGGTCATCAGCTCGGCCAGCAGGTCCTTAGCCTTGCTCAGGTTGATTTGACGCAGCATCCACTTCACTTTCGGCAGGTTGGTGGCGTTCATCGACAGGCTGTCGAAGCCCATCGCCATCAACAGCACCGCCGCTGCCGGATCACCGGCCATTTCGCCGCAGATGCTCACCGGCTTGCCTTCGGCATGCGCGTCGCGCACCACAGTCTGCAGGGCTTGCAGCACCGCCGGGTGCAGGTAGTCGTAGAGATCGGCTACTCGCGGGTTGTTGCGGTCAACCGCCAGCAGGTACTGAGTCAGGTCGTTGGAGCCGACCGACAGGAAGTCCACCTGGCGCGCCAGTTCCCTGGTCTGATACACCGCCGCCGGAATCTCGATCATCACCCCGATCGGCGGCATCGGCACGTCGGTGCCTTCGTCGCGCACTTCGCCCCAGGCCCGGTGGATCAGGTGCAGGGCTTCTTCGAGTTCGTGGGTGCCGGAGATCATCGGCAGCAGGATCCGCAGGTTGTTCAGGCCTTCGCTGGCCTTGAGCATCGCACGGGTCTGCACCAGGAAGATTTCCGGGTGGTCGAGGGTCACGCGAATCCCGCGCCAGCCGAGGAACGGGTTGTCTTCCTTGATCGGGAAGTACGACAGCGATTTGTCACCGCCGATGTCCAGACTGCGCATGGTCACCGGTTGCGGATGAAACGCGGCGAGCTGCTCGCGATAGATCGCCAGTTGTTCCTTCTCGCTCGGGAAGCGCTGGTTGATCATGAACGGCACTTCGGTGCGGTACAGGCCGACACCCTCGGCGCCGCGCTTCTGCGCCCGCGCCACATCGGCCAGCAGACCGGTGTTGACCCACAACGGCATGCGGTGCCCGTCGAGGGTCACGCACGGCAGGTCACGCAGGGTATCGAGGCCCAGCGCCAGTTGTTTCTCTTCTTCGACCACCTCGGCGAACTGCTTGCGCAGCACGTCGCCAGGGTTGGTGTAGACCTCGCCGCGGGTGCCATCGACGATCACTTCGATACCGTCGACCTTGGCGTACGGCAGATCGACCAGGCCCATCACCGTCGGAATGCCCATGGCCCGGGCCAGGATCGCGACGTGGGAGTTGCCCGAACCGAGGACCGACACCAGACCGACCAGCGTGCCTTCCGGCACCTCGCCGAGCATCGCCGGCGTCAGTTCTTCGCTGACCAGAATGGTTTTTTCCGGGTAGACCAGGTTCTGCTGACGCTCTTCCTGCAGGTAAGCCAGCAGGCGCCGGCCGAGGTCTTTGACGTCCGACGCACGCTCGCGCAGGTAGGCGTCGTCCATCAGTTCGAAACGGTTGACGTGCTCAGTGACCACCTGGCGCAGCGCGCCCTGGGCCCACTGGCCGGTCTTGATCACGGTGGTGATTTCGCTGCCCAGCGAGGCATCGTCGAGCATCATCAGGTAGACGTCGAACAGCGCGCGCTCTTCCGGACGCAACTGGGTCGCCAGTTTGGCGGACAAGGCGCGCATGTCGGCGCGCACGCCTTCGATGGCGGTCTTGAACAGCGCCAGTTCGGCGTCGATGTCGGTGATGTGCTTGTCCGGCACCACGTCCAGATCCGCTGGCGGCAGCATCACCACCGCAGTACCGACGGCAGCACCCGGCGAACCCGGTACGCCGACGAACTTGGCTTCCTGAATACCCTTGCCCTGACGGCCCAGGCCACGGATCGAACCGGTGGCCTCGGCGTGGGCGATCACGCCGGCGAGCTGCGCGCTCATGGTCACGAGGAAGGCTTCTTCACCTTCATCGAACTGGCGGCGTTCTTTCTGCTGGATGACCAACACGCCGACGACGCGGCGGTGGTGAATGATCGGCGCCCCGAGGAAGGAGGCGTAGCGCTCCTCGCCGGTCTCGGCGAAGTAGCGGTAGCGCGGGTGATCCGCGGCGTTTTCGAGGTTCAGGGGTTCTTCACGCGTGCCGACCAGACCCACCAGACCTTCGTTGGGTGCCATGCTGACCTTGCCGATCGAGCGCTTGTTCAAGCCCTCGGTGGCCATCAGGACGAAGCGGTTGGTCTCGGGATCAAGCAGGTAGACCGAGCAGACCTGGCTGCCCATGGCCTCTTTGACGCGCAACACAATAATCCCCAACGCCGCCTTGAGATCCTTGGCGGAGTTAACTTCCTGGACGATCTTGCGCAGCGTATTGAGCATGGCTCGGGGTCGAACTCCGTCGTCAGTCGCGCGCTAAAAGGCGCGGGGCAAGCTCTTTGAGGGCGCGTCGATACACCTCGCGCTTGAATGTCACCACCTGGCCCAACGGATACCAATAACTGACCCAGCGCCAGCCATCGAACTCCGGTTTACCGGTCAAATCCATCCGCACCCGCTGCTCGTTGGAGATCAGGCGCAGGAGAAACCATTTCTGTTTCTGGCCGATGCACAGCGGTTGGCTGTGGGTACGCACCAGACGTTGCGGCAAACGATAGCGCAACCAGCCCCGGGTACAGGCCAGTATTTCAACATCTTCACGTTCCAGGCCAACTTCTTCGTTCAGCTCGCGGTACAAGGCGTCTTCCGGCGTCTCCTCGGGGTTGATTCCCCCTTGCGGAAACTGCCAGGCATCTTGATTGATACGGCGAGCCCATAGCACCTGGCCGGCGTCATTCGTCAGAATGATCCCGACATTGGGGCGGAAACCATCGGGGTCGATCACGGCAACAACCTCGCAAACGCATGTCGCCGCATTGTTCCACAAAGCTTGATAAGGCGGCAACGAAGGTTCCTACCTTATGTGCACTCTTGTGAAAAGACCGTATTCTTGTCGCCTTTTTACTGACTTTTCAGCGGGTAACTGCAATGCGCCTGGCTCTATTCGATTTGGACAACACCCTTCTGGGCGGCGACAGCGATCACGCTTGGGGCGACTATCTGTGCGAGCGCGGCTTCCTCGATCCGGTGGCGTACAAGCAGCGTAACGACGAGTTCTACCAGGATTACCTGGCCGGCCAGCTGGATAACGCCGCGTACCTGAACTTCTGCCTGGAAATCCTCGGTCGCACCGAAATGGCCGTGCTTGAGCAGTGGCATAACGATTACATGCGCGACTGCATTGAGCCGATCATGCTGCCCAAGGCGCTGGAGTTGCTGAAACAGCACCGTGACGCCGGTGACAAACTGGTGATCATCACCGCCACCAACCGCTTCGTCACCGCGCCGATTGCCGTGCGCCTGGGCGTTGAAACCCTGATCGCCACCGAGTGCGAGATGGTCGATGGCCGCTACACCGGGCGCAGCACCGACATTCCGTGCTTCCGCGAAGGCAAGGTGACGCGCCTGAATCGCTGGCTGGAGGAAACCGGGCATTCGCTGGATGACAGCTATTTCTACAGCGACTCGATGAATGACCTGCCGCTGCTGGAGCAGGTGGCGAACCCGGTGGCCGTGGATCCGGATCCGAATCTGCGGGCCGAGGCCGAGAAGCGCGGATGGCCAGTCATTAGTCTGCGCGGCTGATATAGCTATCGCTGGCAAGCCAGCTCCCACAGGTTTTTCAGGTGGTCACACCATTTGTGTTCGCTACAGATCCTGTGGGAGCTGGCTTGCCAGCGATTGAAGCAACGCGGTCTCAAGCCTTAAACAGGCTTGGCGCCCATCAACCCGGCAATCGCGATAAAGCAGACAACACTGAACAACGCCAAGGCAAAAGTGAACCTGCCAACCCCGCCAGGCGCCTTGCGCAAGCGATTCAACCGCACCAGCAACCAGAACCACGCCAGCGCCGCCACGGTATACAGCACGCTGGAGGCCAGCAGCCAGGTCTGCCCCAGCGGCCAGCCGACCAGATGCACCATGCCCCAGCCGGTGAACGGCATGCTCAACAACGCCAGGCCCATCAACAGCCAGATGAACACCCGTGGCCGTTGCAAGGTGCGGCTGCCCGCCGTTGCATCACCTTTGCGTTTTGCCAGAAAAACCCAGACTCCCAACCCCAGCGCACCGGCCAGCAACACTACAGTGGCGACCATGTGCGCGGCTTTCAGGGCAGTTAACGTTTCCATTGTTCGATTTCCTCAGGGCCTGCCCATCAGCGTAGCCGCTCAGCCAAGAAACAACTGATAGGCCGGGTTTTCGCTTTCATCCCAGTACGGATAACCGATTTCCTCAAGCGCCGCCGGCACCAGATGGCGCTCGTCATGCGGTACTTGCAGGCCCGCGACCACCCGGCCGTCAGCTGCGCCGTGGTTGCGGTAGTGGAACATCGAGATGTTCCAGCGCCCGCCGAGCTTGTTGAGGAAGTTGAACAGCGCGCCCGGACGTTCCGGGAATTCGAAGCGGAACACCACTTCGTCGATCACGTGCGCCGCATGGCCGCCCACCATGTGACGAATGTGCAACTTGGCCAGTTCGTTGTCGGTCAGGTCGAGTACCGGGAAACCCTGCTCGGTCAGGCTCGCCAGCAGCGCGCTGCGCGGGTCGTTTTCCGGGTGCGTCTGCACGCCGACGAAGATGTGTGCTTCGCTGCCGGTGTTGTAGCGATAGTTGAATTCGGTGATCTGGCGCTTGCCAATCGCTTCGCAGAAGGCTTTGAAACTGCCGGCCTTCTCAGGAATGGTCACGGCGATGATCGCCTCGCGACCCTCGCCCAGCTCGGCGCGCTCGGCGACGTGGCGCAGGCGGTCGAAATTGACGTTGGCTCCGGAGTCGATGGCGACGAAGGTCTGGCCACTGACGCCGCGCAGTTCGACGTACTTCTTGATCCCGGCCACGCCCAAGGCGCCGGCAGGTTCGGTGATCGAGCGGGTATCGTCGTAGATATCCTTGATTGCCGCGCAGATCTCGTCGGTGCTGACAGTTATTACTTCGTCGACGTAGTCTTTGCAGATGTCGAAGGTGTGCTGGCCGATCTGTGCCACCGCCACGCCGTCGGCGAAGATGCCCACGGTCGGCAGTACCACGCGCTCACCGGCGGCCATGGCCGCTTGCAGGCAGTTGGAGTCGTCCGGCTCGACGCCGATGACCTTGATGTCCGGACGCAGGTATTTCACGTACGCCGCGATACCGGCAATCAGACCGCCGCCGCCGACCGGCACGAAGATCGCGTCCAGCGGTTGCGGGTGCTGGCGCAGAATTTCCATCGCCACGGTGCCCTGCCCGGCAATGGTGTGCGGATCGTCGTACGGGTGGATGTAGACGTAGCCCTTTTCATCGACCAGTTTCAGCGAGTAGGCCAGCGCTTCCGGGAACGAATCGCCGTGCAGCACGACTTTGCCGCCGCGCGAGCGCACGCCTTCGACCTTGATCTCCGGAGTAGTCTTGGGCATGACGATGGTCGCTTTCACGCCCAGCACTTTCGCCGCCAGCGCCAGACCCTGCGCATGGTTGCCCGCCGACGCGGTGACCACGCCACGGGCACGTTCTTCGTCGGTCAGCTGGGTCAGCTTGTTGTACGCGCCGCGAATCTTGAACGAGAACACCGGCTGCAAGTCTTCACGCTTGAGCCAAATGTCATTGCCCAGCCGCTCGGAGAGCTGGCGAGCGTTCTGCAGCGGAGTTTCTACGGCAACGTCATAAACGCGCGAGGTGAGGATCTTTTTGACGTACTGTTCGAGCATCGGAAAGCATCACTGAGCGGTTGGGCAGGGCCAAGGAGTCTAACCCGGCTTTTGCCCGTGCGACCACACTGAACAGGGGGTTTTAGCCGGGGCGAACAGTTTGTGATGCAAACCTCATTGTGGTGAGGGGATTTATCTCCGATCGGCGGCTCAGCCGTCGTCAACCTGAGAGCGCAATATTTGCGAGGGGTGCTGGGAGCGCTTCGCCCTCCATCGGGGATAAATCCCCTCACCACAGGAGTTTTCGCCGGGCATGGGGGCTATAATGCCGGCCTTTCCGAACTCACCTTGCCCGCTTCCGGAGCCCGCATGACCCAGGATCAACTCAAACAGGCAGTGGCTCAGGCCGCCGTCGACTTCATCCTCCCGAAACTCGATGACAAGAGCATCGTCGGGGTCGGCACCGGCTCCACCGCCAACTGCTTCATCGATGCGCTGGCCCAGCACAAGGGCGCGTTCGATGGCGCGGTCGCCAGTTCCGAAGCCACTGCCGCACGCCTCAAGGGCCACGGCATTCCGGTGTATGAGCTGAACACTGTCAGCGACCTGGAGTTCTACGTCGACGGCGCCGACGAGAGCGACGCGCACCTGAACCTGATCAAGGGCGGCGGCGCGGCCCTGACCCGCGAGAAGATCGTCGCGGCCGTGGCCAAGACCTTCATCTGCATCGCCGACGCCAGCAAACTGGTGCCGGTGCTGGGCGAATTCCCTCTGCCGGTGGAAGTGATCCCGATGGCCCGCAGCCACGTCGCCCGCCAACTGGTGAAACTGGGCGGCGACCCGGTGTACCGCGAAGGCGTACTGACCGATAACGGCAACATCATCCTCGACGTGTACAACCTGCAGATCACCAACCCGGTGGAGCTGGAAGCGCAGATCAACGCGATCGTCGGCGTGGTCACCAACGGTCTGTTCGCGGCGCGCCCGGCGGATCTGCTGTTGCTGGGCACCAGCGAAGGTGTAAAAACGCTGAAGGCTGAGTAAGTCAGCCGCCCACCATTTATGGGCAGGCGAGTAAACCTGTGGGAGCTGGCAAGCCAGCTCCCACAGTGTTTTGCGGTGTGAGTTAAGGCTGTGCAGGTTTCCTGAAGACGTAAAACAGATTCGGCTCACTCACCAGATACAACGTTCCGTCATCATCCATCGCCATGCCTTCGGCTTGCGGCACGCTCTTGTGCAAACCCTGCCGGCCCTTGTTCAGCGACAAGGTGCTCAGCGGACGTCCATCAACATCCAGTTCAAGAATCAGCCCCGACTCGTCGGACAGCACCAACAAATGGCCGCTGCGCTCGTCGTATTGCAGGCTCGACAGATCGCGCACGAACATCCCGGCATCGCGCTTAGGGTTGTTGATCACGTGCACCGCGTAGGATTTTTCTGGATTGAAGTGCGGAAACCCGTGCACTTCATAAATCAGCATCGGGTCGCGCTCCTTGGCCACGAACAGGCGTTTGCCCACCGAGTCATACGCCAGGCCCTCGAAGCCCTTGTTGCCGCTCATGTGCACGCCAAGGGTCATCTGTTCGGCATCCGCCGCATCGAGGAAGGTCGTGTCCTGCTCAAGATGCACCTTGATCAGCCGTTGCTCTCGCTCGTCGGTGATCACATAGGTGTCGGCACTGATGAACTCCACCGCTTCGGCATCGCCAAAGCCGATCAGTGCGATGCGCCGCAGGATCTTGCCGTCGAGCGACAACTCGACCAATTCGGCGTGCTTATTGGTCACGGTGAACAGGCTTTTGCGCAGCGGATCGTAGGTCAGCGCCGACACATCGTCGTTCAGCCCGTCGATGACCCTGGCCTCCACCTCGACCCGGTACTGATCCAGACCGATGGCCTGGCTGCTTAACGGTTGCCACACACTGTGCAGGTTGAACCAGGCGCGCTCGAACAGGCGCAGGTATTGGCCGATCGCGATCAACGCGATCAGGGCAATCACTGACAGGATGGAAAACAGGGGCTTGGGACGGGCAAGTCGACGCATTCAGGCAGGCTCGGGATCAAAACAGGCGGATGAAATATCACGCCTGTCTGAACTGAAGCTTAATGGCCACTTGCCTCAGGCCACAAGACGCCCCTGTGTAGGAGCTGCCGCAGGCTGCGATCTTTTGATCTTGAAAAACAAAAGCAAAAGATCGCAGCCTGCGGCAGCTCCTACATGAGGATTAGTGAAAGGTGGTTATTTCTGCTTTTCGAAACGATAGAACAGGTTCGGCTCACTGACCATGTACAGCGTACCCGCGTCGTCCATGGTCACGCCTTCGGCGCGGGGAATGGTGCTCTTCAAACCGTTGAAGCCGCCCAGCAGGGTCATGAAGCTGACTTGCTCGCCCTTCTCGTCCAGCTCCAGCAACAGATGCGAATCAGCGGACAGCACCAGGGTGTGGCCGGTACGCGGGTCGATGGCCAGCGCCGAGAGGTTGCGGATATCCAGCTCATCATTGGCCAGCTTCTGCTTGTCACCCTTGAGGATCTGGCTGCCGTCGCTTTTCCAGGTGAACAGCGCTGGCGGCCGCTCTTCGCCCAGCAGCAACTGCTGGTTGCGCGGATCCCAGGTGATTGCCTCAAATGCCTTGTTCTGGTTTTTCGACGGACCGAGGTCGTATTTCGGGAAATCGGCGATATTCAGCTCGCGGGTGCTGGCATCGACCTTGACGATGGTCAGCAGATGCTCGCGCTCATCGACGATCGCCATCAGGCCGTTTTGCAACACGGTCACACCTTCCGGATTGCTCCAGCCCACCAGCGGCATCTTGCGCAGCACATCACCCTGCAGGGTCAGTTCGACCAAAAACGGGTTCTTGCCCATCACTGAAAACAGGGTTTTGGTCTGCGGGTTGTAGGACAGGTCAGAGGCCTCATCCTTTTCCATGCCCGGCAGCAATTTACCGTCGATGACCACGCGATAGTCCGGCAACCAGATGCTCGCTTTTTGCTCGGCCTGGCTTTCGAAACGCTCGCGCAACCAGAGCAGGCCACGGTCGTCCCAATGCATGGCAAACGCCAGGCCATACGCGGCGGCAAGCACCAGCAACAGCCAGACATACCAGCGCAGGGCAAAACGTGAACGACGGGAAGGTTTGAGCTGAGTTTGAGCTGACATCAGGGACGCGTTCCGAAAATTCAGGCTATGGGTAATAGCACAAAGAGGCCGGCTCAGACGCCAGAATGAGAGGAATTATCCGGACAGAATGTGAAAAAAACGGCAAATGACGGGATTGCCCCCTGCCTTATAAAGCCGGATCAAAAGATCGCAGCCTGCGGCAGCTCCTACAGAGACAGGTGTAGGAGCTGACGAAGGCTGCGATCTTTTGCCCTTAGCGCACGCTGCTGCTGAAGCGGCTCGCGCCAACCAGTTCCAGCACGATGTCGTCGCCGACATTCAGCGGGCCGACGCCCACTGGTGTGCCGGTGAGGATCACGTCGCCGGCCTGCAGCGAAAAGCAGCCGGCCATGTGCTGGATCATCGGCACGATCGGGTTGAGCATCGCGCTGCTGTTGCCGTCCTGACGCACTTCACCGTTGATGGTCAGGCGAATACCGATGTCGGTCAGGTCTGGGAACGTGCTGCCGACCACAAACGGCGCGATCACCGCCGCGCCGTCGAACGATTTGGCGATTTCCCATGGCAGGCCCTTGGACTTGAGCTCGGCCTGCTTGTCGCGCAGGGTCAAATCCAGCGCCGGGGCGAAACCGGAGATCGCATCCAGCACTTCTTCGCGGCTCGGTTTGGTCGACAGCGGCTTGCCGATCAACACGGCGATTTCCGCTTCGTAGTGCACCGAGCCGCGCTCGGTCGGAATGCTGAACCCACCTTCCAGCGGCACCACACAACTGCCCGGCTTGATGAACAGCAACGGCTCGGTAGGCACCGGGTTGTCCAGTTCCTTGGCGTGTTCGGCGTAATTACGGCCAATGCACACTACTTTCCCGATCGGGAAGTGAATGCGCGTGCCGTCGACGTACTGGTGCTGATAGCTCATTTACCGACTCCTGCCTTCATTGATTCAGGGGATTGCCAATCAAACCGCGAAGATCTTGCCCGGGTTCATGATGCCGTTCGGGTCGAACACCGCTTTGACCGCCTTCATGTACTCGATTTCGACCGGCGAACGGCTGTACGTCAAATAGTCGCGCTTGGTCATGCCCACGCCGTGTTCGGCGGAGATCGAACCGTTGTATTTCTCGACGGTTTCGAACACCCACTTGTTGACGGTCGCACACTTGGCGAAGAACTCGTCCTTGCTCAGGTTATCCGGCTTGAGGATGTTCAAGTGCAGGTTGCCGTCGCCAATGTGGCCGAACCAGACAATTTCGAAATCCGGGTAATGTTCACCGACGATCGCGTCGATTTCCTGCAGAAACGCCGGCACTTTCGACACGGTGACCGAGATGTCGTTCTTGTACGGCGTCCAGTGCGAGATGGTTTCGGAAATGTACTCGCGCAACTTCCACAGGTTGTGCAGCTGGGTTTCGCTCTGGCTCATCACGCCATCCAGCACCCAGCCCTGCTCGACGCAGTGTTCGAAGGTTTCCAGCGCGGTGTTGGCCACTTCTTCGCTGGTTGCCTCGAATTCCAGCAACGCATAGAACGGGCACTCGGTGTCGAACGGCGCCGGTACATCGCCACGGCCCAGCACTTTGGCCAGGGCCTTGTCGGAGAAGAATTCGAACGCGGTCAGGTCAAGCTTGCCCTGAAAGGCGTGCAGCACCGGCATGATCGAGTCGAAATCAGCGGTGCCGAGGACCATCGCCGTAAGGTTTTTCGGCGCGCGATCCAGACGCATGGTCGCTTCGACCACAAAACCCAAAGTGCCCTCGGCACCAATGAATAATTGGCGCAGGTCGTAACCGGTGGCGTTCTTGATCAGGTCTTTGTTCAGCTCCAGCACATCACCCTTGCCGGTGACCACTTTCAGGCCAGCGACCCAGTTACGGGTCATGCCGTAGCGAATCACCTTGATCCCGCCGGCATTGGTGCCGATGTTGCCGCCAATCTGACTGGAACCGGCCGACGCGAAGTCCACCGGGTAGTACAGGCCGTTTTCTTCGGCGACGTTTTGCAGGTGTTCGGTGACCACGCCCGGCTGGCACACGGCGGTGCGATCGGTGAGGTTCACGTCGAGAATCTGGTTCATGTAGTCGAACGACACCACCACTTCGCCATTGGCGGCGACGGCGGCGGCGGACAGCCCGGTGCGCCCGCCGGATGGCACCAGCGCCACTTTGTGGGTATTGGCCCAGCGGACGACGGCCTGCACCTGCTCGATGGTCTTGGGAAACACGATGGCGCCTGGCGCGGGCGCGAAGTGCTTGGTCCAATCCTTGCCGTACGCATTCAGGGAGTCGGCGTCGGTCAGGACCTTGCCAGGCTCGACCAGGGTCTTCAGTTCATCAATCAGGGCAGGATTGGTCATCGACAGAACTCTCGAACAATTCATGGTCATCCTGAAGACGCTTCACGTCGCAGGAATGAGTGTTTAGCGGGGTGGCTATGCTAGCATACCGACCCCGCAGGCCAGTGCCCAAGGCCAGTTCTGCGGTGACGGCTTTCTTGTCGTCCAGGTCAATGTCTGTTGACCATTTCCTGCCATTTTTCTCCGGGATACAGGTTTACGCAGATGAGCAAGACTTCTCTCGATAAGAGCAAGATCAAGTTCCTTCTTCTCGAAGGCGTCCACCAATCGGCTGTCGACGTCCTCAAGGCGGCGGGCTACACCAGCATCGAATACCTGACAGGCTCCTTGCCGGAAGCCGAGCTCAAGGAAAAGATCGCTGACGCTCACTTCATCGGCATTCGTTCGCGCACCCAACTGACCGAAGAGATCTTCGATCACGCGAAGAAGCTGGTCGCGGTCGGCTGTTTCTGCATCGGCACCAACCAGGTTGACCTGAGTGCTGCCCGCGAGCGCGGTATCGCCGTGTTCAACGCGCCGTACTCCAACACCCGCTCCGTCGCGGAACTGGTACTGGCCGAAGCGATCCTGCTGCTGCGCGGCATTCCGGAGAAAAACGCTTCCTGCCACCGTGGCGGCTGGATCAAGTCCGCAGCCAACTCCTTCGAGATCCGTGGCAAGAAACTCGGCATCGTCGGCTACGGCTCGATCGGTACGCAGCTGTCGGTTCTGGCTGAAGGCTTAGGGATGCAGGTCTTCTTCTACGACACCGTGACCAAGCTGCCGCTGGGCAACGCCACTCAGGTCGGTAACCTGCACGAGCTGCTGGGCATGTCCGACATCGTCACCCTGCACGTTCCGGAAACCGCTGCGACCCAGTGGATGATCGGCGAGAAGGAAATCCGCGCCATCAAGAAGGGCGGCATCCTGATCAACGCCGCGCGCGGTACCGTGGTCGAGCTGGACGCCCTGGCGGACGCGATCAAGGACAAGCACCTGATCGGCGCGGCCATCGACGTGTTCCCGGTAGAGCCACGCTCCAACGACGAAGAGTTCGAAAGCCCGCTGCGTGGCCTGGACAACGTGATCCTGACCCCGCACATCGGTGGCTCGACTGCCGAAGCCCAGGCCAATATCGGTCTGGAAGTGGCGGAGAAACTGGTCAAGTACAGCGACAACGGTACTTCGGTGTCGTCGGTGAACTTCCCGGAAGTGGCCCTGCCGGCTCACCCTGGCAAGCACCGTCTGCTGCACATCCACGAGAACATTCCGGGTGTGATGAGCGAGATCAACAAGGTCTTCGCCGAAAACGGCATCAACATCTCCGGTCAGTTCCTGCAGACCAACGAGAAAGTCGGTTACGTGGTGATCGACGTCGACGCCGAGTACTCGGAGCTGGCGCAAGAGAAGCTGCAACACGTCAACGGCACCATCCGTAGCCGCGTGCTGTTCTGATCGAACGCCGAGCAATGAAAAAGGGAGCCTTCGGGCTCCCTTTTTCATGCACCACCGGAAACTTATTTGACGTTGACGGTGATTTTCTTCGACACGATTGGCGGATCGAACGGCATGTGGCCGCTGTCGCCCAGTTCCAGCTGCAAGGTGTGCTTGCCCGGGGCCAGTTTGATCGTGGCCTCGGTCTGCGCCTTGCCGAAGTGCATGTGGTTGGCATCATTCGGAATCGGCGCGCCCGCCGCCGGCATTTGGTCGACGTCGATCAGCAGGTGATGGTGACCGGTGTTCTTGGTAACGTCACCGGCCGGTGCCAGCGCCACGTCCTTGACCCCGAACTTGACCTTGAACTCCTGAGAAACCGTGGCCCCGTCTTCGGGAGAAACGATGAACACTTCGGCACCTTTAGGCGCCGGGGTCGCTGCACTGGCCAGCACTGAAACACCCATCAACAGGCCAGCCAAGGCTGCTCGTGACATAAACGTTTTCATTCTCTTCTCCAGTTTTTCCGTAAAATCCGCGCGGTCATGACAACTTCACGACCATTCGTTGTCGAAGGCACTCGACAACCATAGCAAAGCGAGCCTGACTCAGAGCATCGCAATAATGATTTCAAAGGAGTGACCATGCGCCTTCTGCCTGGCCTGATCTGCCTGCTACCCCTTCTGAGCCCCTTGGCTCACGCCGAACTGATTGATGACGTCAACGACCGTGGCGAGTTGCGCATTGCCCTTGAGGCTAATACACCGCCCTTCAATTTCAAGGATGGCGACACACTCACGGGGTTCGAGGTCGAGCTTGGGCAACTGCTGGCCAACGAGCTGGATGTACGCGCCGACTTCATCGTCACCGACGAAGCCGACCTGCTCCAGGGCGTTGAAAGCGGCAAGTACGACGTCGCGCTCAACCACATAGCACTGACACCTGAACTCAAGGATCGTTTCGACTTCAGCGAGCCTTACGGCAAGGTCGACTCGCAGCTATGGGCGAAGAAAGATGAGCAGCCACGGCCAATGGTGCTGGTGCAGGCGCTGACCGAAGAGAAGCCGAAAGCGACCCCGGTGGAGCTGGCGATTCCGTTTCAGAAGGGTAATCCGGCATTTCACGCCAGCCTGGAAGGTGCGTTGCAGCGGATCAAGGCCGATGGGCGGTTGGCGGCGCTGTCCGCGAAGTGGTTCACCGAACCGTAGGAGCTGCCGCAGGCTGCGAGCTTTTGATCTTGATTTTGAAGATCAAGAGATCGCAGCCTCGTTTCACTCGACAGCTCCTACAGGGGGTTTGTGGTGGGCTTTTAGTCGAGGTGGGCCAGGGCCATGGCGGCCTGAGAAAGTTCGAGTTCACTGAAGACTTGAACCCCATGGCGTTTGAGCAGCGCAGCCGTCACGCCTTCTCCCGAAACCTTCACCCCACTGAACGTCCCGTCATAAGTCAGCAGATTCCCGCAGGAAGGGCTGTTGGCCTTGAGCACCGCCACACGGATGCCATGCTTTTGCACCAGTGCCAGCGCCTGCCGCGCGCCGTCGAGAAACTGCGCGCTGACGTCCTCGCCTTCGGTGGTGATCACCGCTGCCTTGCCATCGAGCACGTCGGTGCCCTGCCCGCCCGGGATTTCCGCCGCGGCACGCGGGGTCGGCAAACCACCGGCCACTTCCGGACACAGCGGCACTACACGGCCTTCGGCGATCCACTGTTCGAGCAAGTCGAACGGCCCGCTGGCCCCGCCGTCGTAACGCACGCGGTGGCCCAACAGGCAGCGGCTGACCAGAATCTTCTGCATCTCAGAACGGCTCGTTGCCACGACGGCGGAACCAGCCGGTCAGCGACAGGCGCTCGCGCTGCGCCGGCAACACTTCATGCGGTACTTCGCCAGAGAGGAACACCACCAGGCAGCCGCCGGTGGGTTGCACGTCATGCACCCGGTCTTCGCTCAGGTACATGCGCAACTGACCGCCGTCTTCCGGCAGCCAGGCGTCATTGAGGTAGACCACCGCCGAGACCATGCGCCGGTCATCGTCGCGAAAACGGTCGACGTGCTTGCGGTAGAACGCGCCCGGCGGATACAGGGCGAAGTGGCACTCGAAATCCTCAAGCCCGAGGAACAACCCGCGATTGAGCGCCTCGCGCAGACTCTCCATCAGATTCAGATAACGGTCGCTGGCCTCGGCCTGGCCCGGGTCGATCCACTGGATGTGGTCGCCACGAATGCCCTCGCGAATCTCCGAAAACGGCCCACGGCCTACCGCTGCCGGCGCCAGTTCGCCCTCGGCCTCACGTTTGCGGCACTCGGCCGCCAGCTCACGGGTCAAACCCGCGGGCAGGAAAATGTTCTGCTGCGACCAGCCATGCTCGGCCAAGTCGTCGACGATGCGTAACAGCAGCGGGTGTTCAGAGGATATTTGCATGGCGCGCATAGTATGCCGGCGGCAGGAAATCCGACAGAGCCACGCGGCGGCTTGATACGAATTCTCGACAAGTACCGGCACCGCACGGAGAATAGTCCGCTGCTGACAGGAGTCCCTATGCGCCGTTTGCTTTTTTCACTGTTGATGTTCTGCGTTTTGCCCGCCTGGGCGGACGGCCACGATCAGCTGTACAAGATCGCCGGCTGGCCAGATCAACGTGCGCATTTCAACGATGCCCTGAGCGCCGCGCAGCAGCGCTACCAGAACAACCTGCCACCGGCGGTGTTCCAGGCCCTGGTCAATAACAGCAACCAGCGCTTCGCCCCCCAGGCCATGGATCAGCGTGCCGAAGCGCAGCTGCGCCAGCACCTTGCCGATCCACAACCGGCGCTGACCTTTTTTCAATCGCCGCTGGGCAAGAAAATCGTCGCCGCTGAATTGCTCGCCACCCGTAGCGATCAGCTGGCGAAGAACGCCAAAGGCTTGCCGAAGATGCAGGTCAGCGACAGCCGTCTGCTGGTCATCGGCCATCTGGCCCAAGCCCTGCCGGCGCGCGAGGCCGGCGCCGAAGTCAGTCTGGCGATTGCCGGCGTGGCGGCGGACAGCCTGAGTTCGATGATCCCCGGCCTGCTCGGCGGCGGTCAGGCGCAAGGCATGTTGAACGGTCAGCGCCAGCGCCTGATGGAGCAGATCGGCGCCGATTTGAACAACACGCTGCTCTACGTTTATCGCGATCTGTCGGACGACGAACTGGAGCAGTTCGCGACTTTTGCCGAATCCACTGAGGGCAAGGCGTATTACCAGGCGGCGCTGGCAGCGATCCGGGCGGGGTTGGCGGTGGGGCAAAGCTCTTCGAACCTTGGCCAGTAAGCTTTATCACCTTTCAGACCGCCATCGCTGGCAAGCCAGCTCCCACAAGGATTTTCATCTAATACAGAGTTTGTGAACGCCGGAAAACCTGTGGGAGCTGGCTTGTCAGCGATGAGGCCAGCAACTCCCCTAGAGATTCCGCCCCCTGATCCGCTTGTTCAGAAACTCGAAATACTCCTCGCGCATCTCCAGCGTCTCATTCGCCAGATGATGCCGCGCCTCTGGCAGCAACAGAATCTGCGGCCGGTCGAATTTCCACTTCAGCACCTGCAAGTTGTGCTGCCAGTCCACGGTCATGTCCGCCTGCCCCTGAATGATCAGCGGCCGTCGCGGACTTTTTTTCGCGTGTTCGACGCGGATGATCCAGCGCGACAGCGCACCGACCCACGCGGTCGGCAAGCGCTTTGGCTGCAACGGATCGGACTGCAGAAACGGCAGGAAATCCGGGTCGTTGGAGTTCTCGCTGAAGCGCCGGGCGATGCCTCGCACGAAAGGTCTGAGCAGGTAATAACTGAGCTGCGACCAGCCCCAGGCGCGCGGACGTACCAGCGGCGCCAACAGAATCAAATGGCCTTGCGCCGGGCTGCCCTCGCCATGATTGAGTACATGGTCGACGACGATCGCGCCGCCGGTGCTTTGCCCGCACAGGTGCCAGGGTTGCGGCAGGGCAATCGAACCGGCTTCGGCGAACAGCGCCTGCAAGGCGTCCTGATATTCAGAGAAATCACGGATGCTCGCCCGCGGCCCACTCGACAAACCATGCCCCGGCAAGTCGCAGGCAATAACAGCAAAATCCTGATCCAGTGCCCACTCGATGACATGCCGATACAGCCCGGTGTGATCGTAAAAACCGTGCAGCAGAAACAGCGTGCCCTTGACCTTCTCCGGCCACCAGCAATGGCTGACCAGCTCATACCCGTCCACTTCAAAGCGGCCCATGCCGCGCCAGACATCGCGCTCGGGGAAGTCGGTTTTATAAAACCGCTGATACGCTTTCGCCTCATCCGACAACGGCTGCCACTGGGCCAAAGGCTTGAGGCTGGCGCGTAAATGATCGGCATCGAAAGTGTCAGGCATGCGGGTATTCCAAAGCGGTAAACAGACTTTATCGGCCTGCGATATTCATCTGTTGCGGCAAGCATGGCAAGCTAGCCCCCCTTCGAGGATCGAAAAACCATGCGCTCGCCCTACCGCACCGCACTGTTTGCCAGCCTGCTCGCGCTTGTGTGTGCCGGGGTGCTGTGGGCGGCGTACGACTGGTTTCAGGGGCGTTATCTGCGTGCGTTCAGTCAGCACACCGCGGTGTTTTCCGGTGATTCGCTGCGTCTGCCGGATGAACTGGCCGGGCCCGGCAAAATCCGTCTCGTGCACTTCTGGGACCCGGCCTGCCCATGCAACGTCGGCAATCAACAGCACCTGACGGAAATGGTCGAACAGTTCGGCCCGCGCGGCGTGGAATTCTTCGCCGTGCAAAAAGCTGGCAGCCACGGCCAGTTGCCCGCGACCCTGAGCAATCTGAAAAACATCACGGTGTTGCCCGGTTCCGAGCAGGTACCGGCCAGCCCCGCCGTGGCGATCTGGGACCGCAGCGGCAAACTGGCGTACTTCGGCCCCTATAGCGAAGGCCTGACCTGCAACTCCAGCAACAGCTTTATTGAACCGATCCTCAACGCGCTGATGGATGATCGACCGGTCAACGCCACCCACACCCTGGCGGTCGGGTGTTACTGCCCTTGGCCGGTGGTGGTGCAGTAAGGCATTCCGGACTTTTCGAGGACAGCGATGCACGGCACGGAAGGTCTGTGCTAATTGTTTGCAGCCCGACGGGCGGCAATCCCGCATGCACAAGGAGTCACCATGAAACGCGTCTTCACCGTTCTTGCCTTGCTCATCGTTGTCCTGCTCGCCAGCGTCGGCGCCTACCTCTACAGCAAGCAACCGACGCGTCAGGGCCAGGTGGAGCTGCGCAACCTGCAGGGTTCGGTGACCGTGCGTTACGACGAACGCGGGGTGCCGCATATTCGTGCCGAGAACGAAACCGATCTGTATCGCGCCCTCGGCTACGTGCACGCTCAAGATCGACTGTTCCAGATGGAAGCCATGCGCCGCCTCGCGCGTGGCGAGTTGGCCGAAGTGCTAGGGCCGAAGCTGCTCGACACCGACAAACTGTTCCGCAGCCTGCGCATCCGCGAACGCGCCGCCCGTTATGTCGCCAGTCTCGATAAGCAGTCACCGGCGTGGAAGGCCCTGCAAGCTTATCTGGACGGCATCAACCAGTATCAGGACAGCCACGCTGCGCCGATCGAGTTCGACGTACTGGGCATCCCCAAGCGGCCGTTTACGGCAGAGGACAGCATCAGCGTCGCCGGTTACATGGCCTATAGCTTTGCCGCAGCGTTTCGCACCGAACCGCTGCTGACCTACGTGCGCGATCAACTCGGCGCCGATTACCTCAACGTCTTCGACCTCGACTGGCAGCCCAAAGGCGTGCTTGCCAAAGGTCACGCCAACAAGACGCCGGCCCTCGCCGCCAGCGACTGGCAAGACCTCAACGCCCTCGCCCGCCTCAGCGAGCAGGCGCTGATTGAAAACGGCCTGCCGCAATTCGAAGGCAGCAATGCCTGGGTGATTGCCGGCAGTCGCAGCCAGAGCGGCAAACCGCTGCTGGCCGGCGACCCGCACATTCGTTTCTCGGTGCCTTCGGTGTGGTACGAAGCACAACTGTCGGCGCCGGGGTTTGAGCTTTACGGCCATCATCAGGCGCTGGTGCCGTTCGCGTTCCTGGGGCACAACCTGGATTTCGGCTGGAGCCTGACCATGTTCCAGAACGACGATCTGGATCTGATCGCCGAGAAGGTCAACCCGGACAACCCGAATCAAGTCTGGTACCACGGCCAGTGGACCGATCTGCTCAGCTCCGAGCAGCAGATCGCGGTGAAGGGCCAGGCGCCGGTGACGCTGACCCTGCGCCAGTCGCCCCATGGCCCGATCGTCAACGACGCCCTCGGCACTGCCGCCGGCAAGACACCGATCGCCATGTGGTGGGCGTTTCTCGAAACACCGAACCCGATCCTCGAAGGCTTCTACCAGCTCAACCGCGCCGACACCCTGGCCAAGGCCCGCGCTGCGGCGGCGAAGGTGCAGGCGCCGGGGCTGAACATCGTTTACGCCAACGCCAAGGGTGACATCGCCTGGTGGGCTTCGGCGCTGTTGCCCAAACGCCCGGCCGGGGTCAAACCGGAGTTCATTCTCGACGGCAGCGGCAATCAGGCGGACAAGGATGGTTACTACCCGTTCAGCGCCAACCCGCAGGAGGAAAATCCGCCGCGCGGCTACATCGTCTCGGCCAACTTTCAGCCGCTGTCGCCGACCGGGATGGAGATTCCCGGTTACTACAACCTCGCTGATCGCGGCCAGCAGCTCAATCGCCAGCTCAGCGACAAGAGCCTGAAGTGGAGCAACGAGGCCAACCAGAAGCTGCAACTGGGCACCACCACCGGTTATGGCCCGCGTACCCTGGCGCCATTGCTGCCGGTGCTGCGTGAAGTGGTGAGCGATCCGGCGCAACTGAAACTGGTCGAGCAACTGGCGCAGTGGCCGGGCGACTATCCGCTGGATTCGGTGAGCGCCACCGTGTTCAACCAGTTCCTCTACGACCTCGCTGATGCGGCGATGCGCGATGAGTTGGGCAACGACTTCTTCGAAACGCTGCTCTCGACCCGGGTGATCGACGCCGCCCTGCCGCGCCTGGCGGCGAACGCCGATTCACCGTGGTGGGACAACCGCAACACGCCGAACAGGGAGACGCGCGCCGACATCGTCAAAGCAGCGTGGCAGGCGAGCATGGCGCACCTGAAACAGACCCTCGGCGACAACCCGTCCGACTGGCAATGGGGCACGGCACACACCCTGACCCATGGTCATCCGCTGGGGCAACAGAAGCCGCTGGACCGCATCGTCAATGTCGGGCCGTTCGCTGCGCCCGGCAGTCATGAAGTGCCGAATAATCTCTCGGCCAAACTCGGCCCGGCGCCATGGCCGGTGACTTACGGGCCTTCGACGCGGCGGCTGGTGGACTTCGCCGACCCGGCACACAGCCTGACCATCAACCCGGTCGGCCAGAGCGGTGTGCCGTTCGACAGCCACTATGACGATCAGGCTGAAGAGTACGTCGAGGGGATGTATGTGCAGGCGCATTTCAGCGAGGAAGAGGTGACGGCCAATACGCGCAGTACCTTGAAGCTGTTGCCAGCGCGGGCTGCGCAATAGATTTGTGCTGGCTGGTCTGGCCCCATCGCTGGCAAGCCAGCTCCCACAGTGTCTCTGGTGTTCTCATGATTTGTGAACGACACAAAAGCCTGTGGGAGCTGGCTTGCCAGCGATGGGGCCCTCAAGAACAACACTGGAACTCAGAGCAGCCCGGCAAAATTCAGCCGAAACTGCTGCGGCGTCACCCCCAACCGGCGATTGAACACACTGCGCATGTGCTGCGCATCGCGAAACCCACACTGATAAGCCACGGTCTTCAGCGGCGCCGTGGTGCTTTCGAGCAGCACCCGTGCCGCATCGACTCGCGCACTTTCGACGAACTCTGCCGGGGTGACCCGGGCCTCGCGGGCAAACACCCGGGAAAAATTGCGCGCGCTCATGTTCGCCGCGTTCGCCAGATCGGCAATCGTCAGGTCGCCGGTGAGATTGGCCAGCACATACAGCTGCACCATCGCCACCGCCGAGGTCGGCTCCGCATGCGGCGTGAGAAACGGACTGAACTGCGACTGTCCGCCCGAGCGCTGGGTGAACACCACCAGCCGTTTGGCCACGCTCAGCGCCACGTCAGCGCCGTGATCGCGGGCTAACAGGTACAGCGACAGATCGATCCCCGCCGTAACCCCGGCCGAGGTATAGAGCGCACCGTCCTCGACATACAGGCGATCGGCTTCGACCCGCGCCGATGGACACAATTGCGCCAGCGATTGGGCATCGTTCCAGTGGGTGGTTACCGTTCGCCCATCGAGCAACCCCGCGCGGGCCAGCATGAACGCGCCGTTGCAGATCGAGCCAAAACGCCGCGCACGGGCACTGGCCTCGCGCAGCCAGGTGTCGAAGCCTTTGCCGAAATCCAGAAACGGTAACTGCGGGCCGCCGGCGACGAGCAACAGGTCCCAGGCGTCGAGCGCCTCGCTGAAGTGCCGGTGAGCGCTGAGGTTCAAACCGTTGGAACAGGCCATCGGGCCATGCTCGACGCCGATCACCTCCAGCCGATAGTGATCCTCGGGCGGCAGAAACCGGTTGGCCTCGGCAAACACATCCATCGGCCCGCTGACATCCAGCGCCTGCACGCCGGGGAACACCACGATGGCGATGGTTCTGTTCATAAGCCTCCTTGGGGATCTTTGTGGCGAGGGGATTCATCCTCGATCGGCTGCGCAGCAGTCGTAGATCCTCACTGCGCGGTTTACCTGATACACCGAAACAGCAGGTTTTGGGACTGCTGCGCAGTCCATCGGGGATAAATCCCCTCACCACGGAGGAGCGCAATAAGCGCTCAAGCCGTGAGTTGGCACGATTTGCAGGTCGATTGGCAAGGATCGCAGCCATGGGTTGATTGTCCGTTCAGTGCCTCGGGGAACAGACTTTGTCCATCAGCGCCACAACGGCGTTTTCGACGAGGAAACACCTTATGAGCACGACCATTGCCGGCATCAAAATCCCCGACAGTGCCCTCGCCCGGGCCACCACCGAGTACATTCGCGACATCGAATCCGACCTGCTCTATCACCACTCGCGCCGGGTGTTTCTGTTCGGTGCGCTGAGCGGCGAACGCCAACAACTGACCTACAACCCGGAGCTGCTGTATGTCGGCGCGATGTTCCACGACCTCGGACTGGTCGACGGTTATCGCAGTGATGACGAGCGTTTCGAAGTGGATGGCGCCAACGCGGCAGCGGCGTTTCTCAAACCGTACGGGCTGAGCGATGACGACATCGAACAGGTCTGGCTGTCGATTGCCCTGCACACCACGCCGGGCGTGCCCAAACATCTGCGGCCGACTGTGGCGCTGGTGACGGCGGGTGTCGAGATGGACGTGTTGGGGATGGATTACGCGGCGTTCAGCAGTACCCAGCGCGAGGCGGTGGTGCATGCGCATCCACGCGGGGAAGGTTTCAAGGAATGCATCATCTGCGCGTTTGCCGACGGCTTGCGCCATCGTCCGCAGACCACCTTCGGCAATGTGAAGACCGATGTGCTGGTGGATCAGGAGCCGGGGTTCAAGCCGATGAACTTTGTCGAGGTCATCCGTACATCCCCTTGGATTTCCTGAGCTCCAAAAGCAAAAGATCGCAGCCTGCGGCAGCTCCTACAGTGGAATGCGATNTCCCTGTAGGAGCTGCCGCAGGCTGCGATCTTTTTGCCTGTCAGGCCGCTTCCGGCGCAGGCGCGCGGCGCACGTCCGGTTGTTTCCACGAATCGGCAGCGCCTTCTTCGATGGCTTGCTGGATGGCTTTCTTGCGCGCTTCTTCGGCGCGGCGGCTGAAGAACCACACCAGGAAGGTCACCAGCGATACCGCCAGCAGAATCAGGCTGGCCACGGCATTGATCTCCGGCTTCACGCCCAGACGCACCGCCGAGAACACTTCCATCGGCAGGGTCGTCGAACCCGGGCCGGAGACGAAGCTCGCCAGTACCAGATCGTCCAGCGACAGCGCGAACGACATCATGCCGCCCGCTGCCAACGAAGGCGCGATCATCGGGATGGTGATCAGGAAAAACACCTTCCACGGCCGCGCACCCAGATCCATTGCTGCCTCTTCGATCGACAGGTCCAGCTCACGCAGACGCGCCGACACCACCACCGCCACATACGCCGCACAGAACGTCGTGTGGGCGATCCAGATGGTGACGATGCCACGTTCCTGCGGCCAGCCGATCATCTGCGCCATGGCCACGAACAGCAGCAACAGCGATAGACCGGTGATCACTTCGGGCATCACCAAAGGCGCCGTCACCAGACCACCGAACAGCGTGCGGCCCTTGAAGTGGGTGATGCGGGTCAGGACGAACGCGGCGAGGGTGCCCAGCGCCACCGCGGCAACCGCGGTGTAGCAGGCGATTTCCAGCGAGCGCACCACCGAGCCCATCAGTTGCGTGTTGTCGAGCAGGCCGACGTACCACTTCACCGACCAGCCGCCCCACACCGTCACCAGTTTCGAGGCGTTGAACGAGTAGATCACCAGGATCAGCATCGGCAGGTAGATGAACAACAGACCCAGTACCAGCATCAGGCTGGAGAAACGGAAGCGCTTCATTCTTTACCCTCCATTTCCTTGGCCTGACTGCGGTTGAACAGGATGATCGGCACAATCAGGATCGCCAGCATCACCACCGCCAGGGCAGACGCCACCGGCCAGTCACGGTTGTTGAAGAACTCTTGCCAGAGCACTTTACCGATCATCAGGGTTTCCGGACCGCCAAGCAGTTCCGGGATCACGAACTCACCGACCACCGGGATGAACACCAGCATGCAGCCGGCAATGATCCCGTTCTTGGACAGTGGAATGGTGATTTTCCAGAAGCTGTTGAAGGTGCTCGAACCCAGGTCGGCAGCGGCCTCCAGCAAGCTGTGATCGTGCTTCACCAGGTTGGCGTACAGCGGCAGAATCATGAACGGCAGGTACGAGTAGACAACACCGATGTACACCGCGAGGTTGGTGTTGAGGATCTGCAGCGGCTCGTCGATCCAGCCCATGCTCATCAGGAACCCGTTGAGCAGGCCGTTGTTGCTGAGAATGCCCATCCACGCATACACACGGATCAGGATCGCGGTCCAGGTCGGCATCATGATCAGCAGCACCAGCACCGTCTGCAGCTCTTTACGGGCGCTGGCGATGGCGTAGGCCATCGGGTAGCCGATCAGCAGGCACAACAGCGTGCTGAAGAACGCCATCTTCAGCGAGCCAAGGTACGCGGCGATGTACAACTCGTCGTCGCCGAGCATTGCGTAGTTGCCAAGGTTCAGCAGCAGTTGCAGCTTCTGCTCGGCGAAGGTGTAGATCTCGGTGTACGGCGGGATGGCCACATCGGCTTCGGCAAAGCTGATCTTCAGGACGATGAAGAACGGCAGCATGAAGAACAGGAACAGCCAGATGAAGGGAACCCCGATGACCAACTGGCGGCCACCGGGAATTATTCGATTGAGCCGGCGTTTGAATTTGCGCATGTTCATGAGCGAAGTACCACGCCGCTATCGTCTTCCCACCACACGTAAACCTGATCACCCCAGGTCGGACGCTGGCCGCGACGCTCGGCGTTGGCAACGAACGACTGCACCAGCTTGCCACTCGGCAATTCGACGTAGAACACTGAGTGCCCACCGAGGTAGGCGATGTCATGCACCTTGCCGCTGGACCAGTTGTATTCGCAGGTCGGCATTTCGGCGGTGACCAGCAGCTTCTCCGGACGAATCGCGTAGGTCACGGATTTGTCCTGCACCGAAGTGCTGATGCCGTGGCCGACATAGATCTGCCGGTCGAGGTCCTTGCAGGTGATGGTAGCGTGGCCTTCGGCGTCGTCGATCACTTCGCCTTCGAAGATGTTCACGTTGCCGATGAATTCGCAGACCAGACGGCTGGTCGGGGTTTCGTAGATGTCGATCGGGCTGCCGATCTGGGCGATCCAGCCCAGGTGCATGATCGCGATGCGCTCGGCCATGGTCATGGCCTCTTCCTGGTCGTGGGTCACCATCACGCAGGTCACGCCCACACGCTCGATGATTTCCACCAGCTCCAGCTGCATCTGCGAACGCAGTTTCTTGTCCAGTGCGCCCATGGGTTCGTCGAGCAGCAGCAGTTTCGGCCGCTTGGCCAGCGAACGCGCCAGTGCCACACGCTGCCGCTGACCGCCGGACAGTTGATGCGGCTTGCGCTTGGCGTACTGGCTCATCTGCACCAGTTTGAGCATCTCGGCCACACGCGCATCGATCTCGGCGTTGGGGATCTTGTCCTGCTTGAGGCCGAAGGCGATGTTCTGCGCCACGGTCATGTGCGGGAACAAGGCGTACGACTGGAACATCATGTTGATCGGTCGCTCGTACGGCGGCATGTCGGTGATGTCGACGCCGTCGAGGAAAATGCGCCCCTCCGTGGGCCGTTCGAACCCTGCCAGCATCCGCAGCAGTGTGGATTTGCCCGATCCCGAACCGCCGAGCAGGGCGAAAATTTCGCCCTTCTTGATTTCCAGGGACACATCGTCCACGGCAATCGTCTCGTCGAACTTCTTCGTGACCCGGTCGATTTTGACCAACACCTGCTTAGGTGTCTGGTCGCCCTCGAGGGCTTTCTTATAGGCGCCGGAGGCAACTGCCATTTACGAAACTCCCAGAAAAAAACAGTGCAGTTCGCCCCATGCGGACGAACCCAGGATAGTTTGTGCCTTACTTGCCCGACTTGACCTTGGTCCAGCTACGGGTCATCAAACGCTGAATATTGGGTGGCAACTCGACCGACACGTAAGTCTTGTCGAGGACTGCTTGCGGTGGATAAACCGCTTCATCGGTGCGGATGGACTGCTCCATCAGCTTGTCCGACCCCGGGTTGGGGTTGGCGTAACCGACGTAATCACTGACCTGGGCGATCACCTCAGGTTTCAGCAAATAGTTGATGAAGGCGTGGGCCTCTTTGACGTTGGACGAGTCCTTCGGAATCGCCAGCATGTCGAACCACAGCGCGCCGCCCTCTTTCGGAATCGAGTAGGCGATGTTCACGCCCTTCTTGGCTTCCTCGGCACGGTGCTTGGCCTGGAAGATGTCACCGGAGAAACCGATGGCCACGCAGATGTCGCCGTTGGCCAGATCACCGATGTATTTCGAGGAGTGGAAGTAGGTGACGTAAGGACGCACGGCCAGCAGTTTGTCGGTGGCCTTGGCGTAATCCTTCGGATTGGTGCTGTTGGCGTTCAGGCCCATGTAGTTGAGCACGGTCGGCATCATTTCATCGGCCGAGTCGAGGAACGCGACGCCACAGCTGTGCAGCTTCTTGATGTTCTCCGGTTCGAACAGCACGCTCCAGGAGTCGATCTTGTCGATACCGAGCACGGCCTTGACCTTGTCGACGTTGTAGCCGATGCCGTTGGTGCCCCACAGGTACGGCACCGCGTACTGGTTGCCCGGATCGTTCTGCTCCAGGCGCTTGAGCAGCACCGGATCGAGATTCGCATAGTTCGGCAGCTGCGACTTGTCGAGCTTCTGGAACGCGCCTGCCTTGATCTGCTTGCCAAGGAAGTGGTTCGACGGCACGACCACGTCGTAACCGGTACGCCCGGCCAGCAGCTTGCCTTCCAGGGTCTCGTTGGAATCGAACACGTCGTACACCGGTTTGATCCCGGTTTCTTTCTGGAAGTCGGCCAGGGTGGTCTCGCCGATGTAATCCGACCAGTTATAAATATGCACCGTACCGGCGGCCTGGGCTCCGACAGCGATCGTCAGGCCGGCAGTGGCCAGCAGGGCTTTGCGCAAAGAAGAAAAAATAGGCAAGTGGAGGTCCTCTAATTTAGTTGGGCCCAAGTTGCCCCGTGCTGCATGACAGTCACGGTTGCCCGGCAACAAAACCGGCGCGCAACTTACCTTCGAAAAACCGATCCAGCAAAACTTTCTGTCATTTAATTGATCCGCTGACCGCCGTCGTGGCGACGACAGCCAGCGGTTGCTGCTTCAAACCGGCTTATTTACCGGATTTGATCTTGGTCCAGCTGCGGGTCATTTCGCGCTGGGTAGCGGCCGGCAAGTCGGCGATCGCATACAGCTTGGCCTGCACGTCGGCTGGCGGGTAAATGCCTGGATCGCTGGTGATGTCTTTTGCCACCAGAGCGGTCGCAGCAGCGTTACCGTTCGGGAAGCGTACGGCGTTGGTGATGCCGGCCATGACTTCAGGCTTCTGCAGGAAGGTCATGAACTTGTAGGCGCCTTCAACGTTTTCGGCATCTTTAGGGATGGCGACCATGTCGAAGAAGCTGCCAGCGCCTTCTTTCGGAATGGCATAGCTGACTTTCACCTTGTCACCGGCCTCGGCGGCACGGGACTTGGCCTGCTGCACGTCACCCGAGTAACCGACCGCTACGCAGATGTTGCCGTTGGCCAGGTCCGAGATGTACTTGGAGGAGTGGAAGTAGGTGATCGAAGGACGAATCTTGAGGAACAGGTCCTCGGCTTTCTTGATGTCTTCTTTCTTCTGGGTGTCGGTAGGCAGGCCCAGGTAGTGCAGTGCGACCGGGAGCATTTCGGTCGGCGAATCGAGGAAGCTCACACCGCAGCCCTTGAGCTTGGCGATGTTTTCCGGCTTGAGCAGCACGTCCCACGAGTCGATGGTGTCGACGCCCAGCGCGGCCTTGACCTTCTCCGGGTTGTAACCGATACCGATCGAACCCCACATGTACGGGAAGGCGTGCTTGTTGCCCGGATCGCTGACCGACACGGCCTTGAGCAGGTCCTGGTTCAGGTTTTTCCAGTTAGGCAGCTTGGACTGGTCCAGCTCCTGATAAACACCGGCCTTGATCTGCTTGGCCAGGAAGTTGTTCGACGGCACAACGACGTCGTAACCGGATTTGCCCGCCAGCAGTTTGGCTTCCAGGGTTTCGTTACTGTCGAATACGTCGTAAACGACTTTGATCCCGGACTCTTTCTCGAAGTTGGCAATGGTGTCCGGAGCGATGTAGTCGGACCAGTTGTAAACATGCAGTACCTTGTCGTCCGCGTGAACCGCACCCGCCATCATGCCCGCGACGGACAGCGCGAGAAGAGTCTTGCCAGCAAGCTTTTTACCTAATGCCTTCATGCGTCATGCTCCAAATTTTTCTTTTTTGAACCACTTTGTTCAGCGGCCGAACCCCGACAACTGGAACTGCGGCTAGTCTGGCAAGATCGGAGGCGGTCTTTCAAGAAAAGGCCCACCTTTCTGACACCTTCGAGCGAGAGCGCCGCAGCTCCCCCGCTCGAAGCCTAGCACTTAGGCTTGCAACGCACTGAGGGTCAGGTCCAGGCACTTGCGTGCCTTGGTCACCAGTTCATCGATCTCCGCCTTGCTGATCACCAGCGGCGGCGCAATGATCATGGTGTCGCCCACGGCGCGCATGATCAGGCCGTTATCGAAGCAGAACTGCCGGCAGATCATGCCCACGCCCCGGCCTTCGTAACGCTTGCGAGTGGCCTTGTCCTGCACCAGCTCGATCGCCCCCAGCAAACCGACGCCACGCACTTCGCCCACCAACGGGTGGTCGTTGAGTTCGCGCAGACGTTTCTGCAAATACGGTGCCGTTTCGTTGTGCGCGTTCTCGATAATTTTCTCGTCGCGCAGAATCCGGATGTTTTCCAGACCCACCGCTGCCGCCACCGGGTGCCCGGAGTAGGTGAAGCCGTGGTTGAAGTCGCCACCTTCGTTGAGCACCTTCACCACATCGTCACGGACGATCAGGCCACCCATCGGGATGTAACCGGAGGTCAGGCCTTTGGCGATGGTCATCATGTCCGGTTTCAGGTCGTAGAAATCCGAACCGAACCACTCGCCGGTACGGCCGAAACCGCAGATCACCTCATCAGCGACGAACAGAATGTCGTACTTGGCGAGGATTTCCTTGATGCGCGGCCAGTAGGTATCAGGCGGAATGATCACGCCGCCGGCGCCCTGGATCGGCTCGGCAATGAAGGCGCCGACGTTGTCCACGCCGACTTCAAGAATCTTCTCTTCCAGCTGATTGGCGGCCCAGATGCCGAACTCTTCCGGCGACATGTCGCCGCCCTCGGCGAACCAGTACGGCTGGGCGATGTGGACGATGCCCGGAATCGGCAAGTCGCCCTGCTCGTGCATATAGGTCATGCCACCCAGGCTCGCGCCGGCCACGGTGGAACCGTGGTAACCGTTCTTGCGGCTGATGATGACTTTCTTGTTCGGCTGGCCCTTGATCGCCCAGTAGTGGCGAACCATGCGCAGCATGGTGTCGTTGCCTTCGGAGCCGGAGCCGGTGAAGAACACATGGTTCATGCCTTCAGGCGCCACGTCGGCGATGGCCTTGGCCAGTTCCAGCGCCGGCGGGTGCGCGGTCTGGAAGAACAGGTTGTAGTAAGGCAGTTCGCGCATCTGTTTGGCGGCAGCGTCCGCCAGCTCATCGCGGCCATAACCGATCGCCACGCACCACAGACCCGCCATGCCATCGAGGATCTTGTTGCCCTCGCTGTCCCACAGGTACACGCCCTTGGCGTTGGTGATGATCCGTGGGCCCTTTTCTTTCAGCTGCTTGAAGTCGCTGAACGGGGCCAGGTGGTGTTCGCTGCTGAGGGCTTGCCATTCACGGGTTTGCGGGTTGTTGCTGGTCATGCCAATTCTCCTTGTTATCGGTGAAGGCGCGGCTGCTGCCAGCCGCGCCCGGCGTATCAGACGGCGAAGAGCAGGTACTCACGCTCCCAGGAACTGATCACGCGCTTGAAGTTTTCATGCTCGGCCCGCTTGACCGCGACGTAGCCGGTGATGAAGGTCTTGCCCAGGTATTTCTCGATGGTTGCGCTGTTTTCCATACGCTCCAGCGCGTCTTCGATGGTCAGCGGCAGGCGCAGGTTGCGGCGTTCGTAGCCGCGACCGACCACCGGCGCGCTCGGGTTCAGCCCCTCGACCATACCGATGTAACCGCAGAGCAGGCTCGCGGCAATCGCCAGGTACGGGTTGGCGTCGGCGCCCGGCAGGCGGTTTTCCACGCGGCGGTTCTGCGGGCCGGCATCCGGGACGCGCAGGCCCACGGTGCGGTTCTCTTCGCCCCACTCCACGTTCACCGGCGCCGAAGTGTCCGGCAGGAAGCGGCGGAACGAGTTGACGTTCGGCGCGAACAGCGGGAGCAATTCCGGGATCAGTTTCTGCAGGCCACCGATGTGGTGCAGGAACAGCTGGCTCATGGTCCCGTCTTCATTGGAGAACACGTTCTTGCCGGTCTCGATGTCGATGATGCTTTGGTGCAGGTGCATCGCACTGCCCGGCTCGCCGGTCATCGGCTTGGCCATGAAGGTGGCGGCCACGTCGTGCTTGAGCGCGGCTTCGCGCATGGTGCGTTTGAACACCAGGATCTGGTCGGCCAGCGACAGTGCATCGCCGTGACGGAAGTTGATTTCCATCTGTGCCGTGCCGTCTTCGTGGATCAGCGTGTCGAGGTCCAGCTCCTGCAGTTCGCACCAGTCGTAGACGTCTTCGAACAGCGGGTCGAATTCGTTCGCCGCTTCGATGGAGAACGACTGACGCCCGATTTCCGGACGGCCCGAGCGGCCGATAGGCGGCTGCAGCGGATAGTCGGGATCGTCACTGCGCTTGGTCAGGTAGAACTCCATCTCCGGCGCCACGATCGGCTGCCAGCCCTTGTCGGCGTAGAGTTTCAGGACTTTCTTGAGCACGTTGCGCGGCGACAGCTCGATCGGGTTGCCTTGCTTGTCGTAGGTGTCGTGGATCACCTGGGCGGTCGGCTCGATGGCCCATGGCACCAGGTACACGGCGTTCTGGTCGGGGCGGCAGATCATGTCGATGTCGGCCGGGTCGAGCAGTTCGTAATAGATGTCGTCTTCGACGTAGTCGCCGGTCACGGTCTGCAACAGCACGCTTTCCGGCAGGCGCATGCCCTTCTCGGCGATGAATTTGTTGGTCGGCGAGATCTTGCCCCGGGTGATACCGGTCAAGTCGCCGATCATGCATTCGACTTCTGTGATCTTGTGGTCTTTCAACCAATCGGTGAGCTGGTCGAGGTTGTTACTCATAAATGCCTCTGGGCTGAGTCTCCTGACATCGTGTCAGGCAAAGTTTGACGCCGTGGCGTCGCGTTAAAGGGGGCTTGCTTGCGCGCAGTGCCGGCTTACGCCTGGCACCGCGCATCGACAATGAAAGAGGAGCTTACCTGCCCTTTACGCTGGCGTTGCATTTCCTGTGCACATTCAAGGCGTGCAGAATCATGAGCACGGCTTTGGGAGCGGCACAGGCTTTGGGACTCAAAGGGATCTATATTGAAGGAAGACGCCATAAACAGAATGCTTTGCCGTACGTCCAGAATAACGGACGCTGCCGTTTGGCCTGATGCGGACGAGGACATCGTCGACAGCCCGCGAGCCTTGCGGGCTGCACCACGGACGGATTGGTCGCCACTGATGTGTTGAGCATGCAGACCGGACTGTTGCGAGCAGTCGGTGATGCCGATTAACGGCAGGCGAGACATGAAGCACCCCGGTATTATTGCTGTTATGGGTTTGATCGGAGCTTAGCCTTGTTCATTTTTTTACACAACACCCCCGTAAAAAATACAACACGGCCTGCTCAAGCCCGCGGGTGCCAAGCGTCCCAAGGACAAAAAACTGCCCCAAAGTGCCCCATAAATGCCCTTGCAGCGCTTTTTTAGGGCAAAAAAGGCCTCGCTTGACTTCGGCATGCCGTTCGGGTTGACTGAAACCAGAAAAGATCAATGATTGATATTTTTAACAACAAAGGTGTTGCATCATGTCGGTACCCCCGCGTGCCGTTCAGCTTAACGAAGCGAACGCGTTCCTTAAGGAACATCCTGAGGTTCTGTACGTTGACCTTCTGATTGCGGATATGAATGGTGTGGTGCGCGGCAAGCGCATCGAACGCACCAGCCTCCACAAGGTTTACGAGAAAGGCATCAACCTGCCGGCCTCTCTATTTGCTCTGGATATCAATGGTTCGACGGTGGAAAGCACCGGCCTGGGTCTGGACATCGGCGACGCCGACCGGATCTGCTATCCAATCCCCGATACCCTGTGCAACGAGCCATGGCAGAAGCGCCCGACCGCGCAATTGTTGATGACCATGCACGAACTCGAAGGCGACCCGTTCTTCGCCGATCCGCGCGAAGTGCTCCGTCAAGTTGTTGCAAAGTTTGACGAGCTCGGCTTGACCATCTGCGCAGCCTTCGAGCTGGAGTTCTACCTGATTGACCAGGAAAACGTGAACGGCCGCCCTCAGCCGCCACGCTCGCCGATTTCCGGCAAACGCCCGCACTCGACTCAGGTCTACCTGATCGACGACCTCGACGAATACGTCGACTGCCTCCAGGACATTCTGGAAGGCGCCAAAGAACAAGGCATCCCGGCCGACGCCATCGTCAAGGAAAGTGCTCCGGCGCAGTTCGAAGTGAACCTGCACCACGTCGCCGACCCGATCAAGGCGTGCGACTACGCGGTGCTGCTCAAGCGTCTGATCAAGAACATCGCCTACGACCATGAAATGGACACCACCTTCATGGCCAAGCCCTATCCGGGCCAGGCCGGTAACGGTCTGCATGTCCACATCTCGGTGCTCGACAAAGATGGCAAGAACATCTTTGCAAGCGAGGATCCCGAGCAGAACGCCGCGCTGCGTCACGCGATCGGCGGTGTGCTCGAGACCCTGCCGGCGCAGATGGCTTTCCTCTGCCCGAACGTCAACTCGTACCGTCGCTTCGGCGCGCAGTTCTATGTACCGAACTCGCCGTGCTGGGGCCTGGACAACCGCACCGTGGCGATCCGCGTACCGACCGGCTCTGCCGATGCCGTGCGGATTGAACACCGCGTGGCCGGCGCCGACGCCAACCCGTACCTGCTGATGGCTTCGGTTCTGGCCGGTGTGCATCACGGTCTGGTGAACAAGATCGAACCGGGCGCTCCGGTCGAAGGCAACAGCTACGAGCAGAACGAGCAAAGCCTGCCGAACAACTTGCGCGATGCCCTGCGTGAGCTGGACGACAGCGAGGTGATGGCCAAGTACATCGATCCGAAATACATCGATATCTTCGTCGCCTGCAAGGAAAGCGAGCTGGAGGAGTTCGAACACTCCATCTCCGACCTTGAGTACAACTGGTATCTGCATACCGTTTAAGCGGTTTGCAGGAATAAAAAACGCTGCCGGCCATTACAGCCCGCAGCGTTTTTTTATGGCAGAACACAAACCCCTGTGTTTGGTGTGAAGGGCCGCCTGCGGCGGATCGCTGGCAAGCCAGCTCCCACATGCTCTTCGTCGAGCATAGATTCCAAGTACAAAAACATTCCTTGTGGGAGCTGGCTTGCCAGCGATGGCGTCCGGGCAGACAACATCGAACCCGGCTCGTACAATGCTCGCTGCCCCGCAGGAGACTTCCATGACGCGTCCCGCCCCCGTCCGCAAACCCCGTGCCCGCAGCCAGGCGCGCATCGATTCGATACTCGACGCCGCGCGCACGCTGCTGGCCGCCGAGGGGGTGGCCAGTCTGTCGATCTACAGCGTCGCCGAACGCGCGCAGATTCCGCCCTCCTCCGTGTACCACTTCTTCGCCAGCGTCCCGGCACTGCTCGAAGCGCTGACCGCCGACGTGCATGCGGCGTTTCGCGCCTGCCTGCAAGCGCCGATCGACCACGATGCCCTGCGCGACTGGCGTGACCTGTCGCGGCTGGTCGAGGAGCGGATGCTGGAGATCTACGACGAAGACGCTGCGGCCCGCCAGTTGATCCTCGCCCAGCACGGCCTGACCGAAGTGACCCAGGCCGACCGCCAGCACGACATAGAACTGGGCGACCTGATGCACAAGCTGTTCGACCATCACTTCGAATTGCCGCGCCTGCCGAGCGATGTCGATGTGTTTGCGCTGGCGATGGAACTGGGCGACCGCGTGTATGCACGTTCGGTACAGCAACACGGGCAGATCACACCGCGCATGGCCGAGGAAGGGATGCGGGTGTTTGATGCCTATCTCGGGTTGTATCTGCCGCCTTATCTGCCTAAACGCTAAAAGATCGCAGCCTTCGGCAGCTCCTACAGGCGCGCATTCCCTTGTAGGAGCTGCCGAAGGCTGCGATCTTTTGATCTTCAAAAAGAAAAACCCCGAAGGGCTCACGCCTTTCGGGGTTGTTTTTTACTCACTGGCTTACAACTTGGCGATCGACACCTCGGTGGATTTCACAAAGGCGATCACTTCGCTGCCCACCGCCAGTTCCAGCTCCTTGACCGAGCGGGTGGTGATCACCGAAGTGACGATGCCGGAAGCGGTCTGCACGTCGATTTCCGACAGCACGTCGCCGAGAACGATCTCCTTGATCGAGCCTTTGAACTGGTTGCGCACGTTGATGGCTTTGATAGTCATGGCTTTGATTCCTGTCGTTGGAGGTAACTTGAGTTATTGAGCCCAGCGCAATTGCGTAGGCAGTGGTGAAACAGGTTCCGGCTCCGGCGGTTCGCCAGGCAGGGAGAGAACACGGTTGAGCACTTCGGTTTCCAGCGCCGCCAGTCGATGCGATCCGCGCACGCGCGGACGTGGCAACTCCACTGGCAGGTCGAGGCCGACTTCGCCGTCCTCGATCAGAATCACCCGATCGGCAATCGCCACCGCTTCGCTGACGTCATGGGTCACCAGCAGCACGGTAAACCCATGCTGTTGCCAGAGTCGTTCGATCAGTTGCTGCATCTCGATCCGGGTCAGCGCATCCAGCGCACCCAGTGGCTCGTCGAGCAGCAGCAGGCGCGGCTGATGAATCAGCGCCCGGGCCAGCGCCACACGCTGCTTCTGCCCACCGGACAAGGCGGCCGGCCATTCGTTGGCACGATCGGCCAGACCCACCGCTTCCAGCGCTTCAAGCGCTTGCGGGCGCCAGTTGCCGTTAAGGCCGAGGCCAACGTTGTCGATGATCTTTTTCCACGGCAGCAGCCGTGCTTCCTGGAACATCAGCCGGGTGTCTTCGCGCGCATCGCTCAGCGGTGCGGCACCGGCCAACAGGTCGCCGCCAGTCGGTTGATCGAGGCCGGCGAGCAAGCGCAGGAAGGTGCTCTTGCCGCACCCGCTGCGCCCGACCACGGCGACGAATTGCCCCGCTGGAATGTGCAGGTCGATGTCGCGCAGCACCTGCCGCGCACCAAAGGTTTTCTGCAGGTTGCGCACCACCAGCGGAATCCCGCGCAGCAGGCGTGGAGGTTGTTGAGCGGTCATGCCGCACCTCCCTTGGCAACCTGATAAGCCGGGTGCCAGCGCAACCACACACGTTCAAGTCCACGGGCCGCGAGGTCGGCGAGTTTGCCGAGCACCGCGTAAAGCAGGATCGCCAGCACCACCACATCGGTCTGCAAAAACTCCCGGGCATTCATCGCCAGATAGCCGATGCCGGAGCTGGCGGAAATGGTTTCGGCAACGATCAGCGTCAGCCACATGAAGCCCAGCGCAAAGCGCACGCCGACCAGAATCGAAGGCAGTGCCCCCGGCAGAATCACCTGCCAGAACAAACTGAAACCGGACAGACCATAACTGCGCGCCATTTCCACCAGCGCCGGGTCGACGTTGCGGATGCCGTGATAGGTGTTGAGGTAGATCGGGAACAACGTGCCCAATGCGACCAGAAAAATCTTCGCCGACTCGTCGATGCCGAACCACAGGATCACCAGTGGAATCAGCGCTAGGTGCGGCACGTTGCGGATCATCTGCACCGAGCTGTCGAGCAGGCGTTCGCCCCACTTCGACAGGCCGGTGATGAAGCCCAGCACCAGGCCGATGCTGCCACCGATGGTGAAGCCCAGCGCCGCGCGCCAGCCGCTGATTGCCAGGTGCGTCCAGATTTCGCCGCTGCGCACCAGGCTGACACCGGCCTCGATCACCGCCACCGGTGCCGGCAGAATCCGCGTCGACAACCAACCGGCCGACACCGACAACTGCCACACCGCCAGCAACAGCACCGGCAACGCCCAGGGCGCGAGGTTGTGGATAAGTTTCTTCATGGCGCGCCTCAGCTCTGCGACGCGGCTTTGGGAAGAATGTCGTTAGCCACCATCTCGCCGAACGGGCTGACATAACCGGCGCTTTTCGGCAGCTCCGGACGCTCGATGTCGAGGTGCGGGAACAGCAGCTCAGCGACGCGGTACGACTCTTCGAGGTGTGGATAACCGGAGAAGATGAACGTATCGATCCCCAAATCCGCGTACTCCTTCACGCGGGCGGCCACGGTCGGACCATCGCCGACCAGCGCGGTACCGGCGCCGCCGCGCACCAGACCGACGCCGGCCCACAGGTTCGGGCTGACTTCGAGGTTGTCGCGACTGCCGCCGTGCAGCGCGGCCATGCGTTGCTGACCAACCGAGTCGAAGCGCGCCAGCGATGCTTGCGCACGTTTGATGGTGTCGTCGTCCAGATGCGAGATCAGCCGGTCGGCTGCTTGCCAGGCTTCGGCGTTGGTTTCGCGCACGATCACATGCAGACGAATACCGAATCGCACGGTACGTCCGAGCCTGGCGGCTTTGGCGCGCACCTGCTCGATCTTCTCGGCCACCGCCGCTGGCGGCTCGCCCCAGGTCAGGACCATCTCGACCTGTTCGGCAGCCAGATCCTGCGCTGCTTCCGAAGAGCCACCGAAGTACAGCGGCGGACGCGGTTGCTGGATCGGCGGATAGAGCAGTTTGGCGCCCTTCACGCTGATGTGTTCGCCGTCGTAATCGACGGTTTCGCCTTCCAGCACGCGACGCCAGATGCGGGTGAATTCCACCGAAGCCTGATAACGCGCTTCGTGATCGAGGAACAGACCATCACCGGCCAATTCTTCCGGGTCGCCACCGGTCACCAGGTTGAACAGCGCACGCCCGCCGGACAGACGATCCAGGGTCGCTGCCTGCCGCGCGGCCACCGTCGGGGAAATGATCCCGGGGCGCAGGGCGACAAGGAATTTCAGACGCTGGGTCACCGGGATCAGCGACGCGGCCACCAGCCACGAGTCTTCGCACGAACGGCCGGTGGGAATCAGCACGCCGCCAAAACCCAGACGATCCGCCGCTTGCGCGACCTGTTGCAGATAACCGTGGTCAACGGCGCGGGCGCCTTCGGCGGTGCCAAGGTAATGGCCGTCGCCGTGGGTAGGCAGGAACCAGAAGATATTAAGGCTCATGGAGTGGTCTCCTTGGAAATTCGATTTACTGGGCTTGGGTAACCGAGCTTTGGGCCACAGCGGCCGGTGGTGTCCAGATCACGTCCTTGATGCTCAACGGCTTGGGAATCAGCTTGAGCTGGTAGAAGGTGTCGGCGATTTTCTGTTGCGCGGCGACCACGTCCGGGGTCAGGAACAGCGCACCGTAGCCTTGGCGTTTCACCGAGGTCAGGGTGATGTCCGCCGGCAGGCCGAGCAGTGGCGCGACCTGTTGGGTCACGTCTTCAGGATTGGCTTTGGACCACTCGCCCACGGCGCGCACTTCTTCGACGAGGGTCTTGATCACCTCGGGATTTTTCTGCGCGTAGGGTTTGGTCGCGAGGTAGAACTGATGGTTGTCGACGATGCCTTTGCCGTCACGCAGGGTGTGCGCTTGCAGCTGTTTCTCGGCAGCGGCCTGGTACGGATCCCAGATTACCCAGGCGTCGACGCTGCCGCGTTCGAACGCGGCGCGGGCATCGGCCGGCGGCAGGAATACGGTCTGGATATCAGCGTATTTGAGGCCGGCATCTTCAAGGGCGCGCACCAGCAGGTAGTGCACGTTGGAGCCTTTGTTCAGCGCGACTTTCTTGCCCTTCAGATCGGCGACCGATTTGATCGGCGAGTCTTTCGGTACGAGGATCGCTTCGCTGTTCGGCGCTGGCGGCTCGTAGGCGACATAGAGCAGGTCAGCACCGGCAGCCTGAGCGAATACCGGTGGGGTCTCGCCGGTAACACCGAAGTCGATCGAGCCGACGTTCAGGCCTTCGAGCAGTTGCGGGCCGCCGGGGAATTCAGTCCATTGCACGTCCACGCCTTGCGCGGCCAGACGCTTTTCCAGAGTGCCTTTGGCTTTGAGCAGCACCAGCGTGCCGTATTTTTGATAACCGATCCGTAGAGTCTCGGCCTGAGCTTGAGTAATGGCGCCGAAGGACACAGCCGCAGCAAACAGAGCGACCAGACCACGACGCAAAAATACAGGGCGCATAGCGCTCTCCTTTTTGCTGTTGGGTTTTGGCTGCACCTGCTTGGCCGTTAGCGGCTGAGTAAGGTGAGTGGAGCAAATTCGGGTAAGGCTTAAATGCTCCAGCGAGCACTCAACAAACGTTCATTCAACAGCCCCGGCTCCAGCGGTTTCGGCCGGCGGGCCATGGCACTGACAAACTGCTCCAGTGCCTCGTGCAGACGCTGCTCCAGCGCCGGCGCCAGTTGCGCCTGGGCACTGCCTTCGCCGTAAGCAATCTGGCTGTCCTCGGCAAAAATCCCTTGCAGCATTTCCTGGGCTTTCAATGCCGACAGCACGGGCTTGAGGGCGTAATCGACCACCAGCATGTGGGCGATGCTGCCGCCCGTGGCCATCGGCAGCACAATCTTGTGGTTCAGGGCGCGTTCCGGGAGCAGATCGAGCACGGTCTTCAGTGCGCCGGAAAACGACGCCTTGTACACCGGCGTGGCGATCAGCAGACCGTCGGCGTTTTCAATCTGCGCCAGCAGGTCGAGCACCTTCGGGCTGTCGAAGCGGGCGTGGAGCAAGTCTTCGGCCGGGAAGTCCCGCACCTGATAACTCACCACTTCCACCCCCTGCTCCTGCAACCAGCGTTGCGAGCGCTCCAGCAACACCCCGGAACGGGAGCGCTGGCTGGGACTGCCACCGAGAGAGACGACCAGCATTCAGACGATTCCTTGCGCGTTACAGGCGATTCGCGGGTTGCGATCTCGCTTCGATGGAGTGACCTTACCAGCTGATTTATATATCCATAAATCATATTTATTCATTTGGTTATGCATTTTGGAGATATACATTTCAACAAACTGCGCGCGAAAAAAAGGCCGTCGAAACGGCCTGAAATCCCCTGCTATTTGGATGCACCAAAAGATCGCAGCCTACGGCAGCTCCTACATGGATCGGCTTACTCCTGTAGGAGCTGCCGCAGGCTGCGATCTTTTGATCTTAACGATTCGGCTGCGGCGTCAGGCGCAGGTATGGTTTCACCGCACGATAGCCTTTGGGGAAGCGCCGCTTGATCTCTTCCTCATCCTTGAGCGACGGCACGATCACCACCTCCTCACCGTCCTGCCAGTTGGCCGGGGTGGCCACCTTGTAGTTGTCGGTAAGCTGCAGCGAATCGATCACCCGCAGGATCTCGTGGAAGTTGCGTCCGGTGCTCGCCGGGTAGGTGATGGTCAGGCGGATCTTCTTGTTCGGATCGATGACGAACAGCGAACGCACGGTCAGCGTGTCGTTGGCGTTCGGGTGGATCAGATCATAGAGATCGGACACCTTGCGATCGGCATCGGCCAGGATCGGGAAGTTGACGATGGTGTTCTGGGTTTCGTTGATGTCTTCGATCCACTTGTGGTGCGAGTCCACCGGGTCCACCGACAGCGCAATGGCTTTGACGCCGCGCTTGCTGAACTCATCCTTGAGCTTGGCGGTGAAGCCCAGCTCGGTGGTGCACACCGGGGTGAAGTCGGCCGGGTGGGAGAACAGCACACCCCAGCTATCGCCCAGCCACTCGTGAAAACGAATCTTGCCGGCGCTGGAATCCTGTTCGAAATCGGGGGCGATGTCGCCGAGTCTGAGGCTCATGGTGCTGCTCCTGATGAGTTGTTGGAGAACTCAACTGTAGCTTGGGATTTGCCATCATGAAAAAGAATAAATAACTAGATATCTAGCACTTAAAGGAATATTAAACATCGTTCACTGGACGCTCGCCGCCATCGCGACGAACATCGACCCCAAGGTTCGAGAAGGCCTTGAGTAGCTGCAAAAGAGGGAAATTTCGGGACAGGCTTACGGGGGTGAGCCTGACCCGAAAATGCAAAAGCCCCGTCCGGCGCAATGCCGGACGGGGCTTTTTTACATCAGCCGCTTGAGCGCGCTATTACAGCAGCGGGATCGAGTAGCTGACGATCAGGCGGTTTTCGTCCTGGTCGCGCTGACCCGGGATGTCGTTGCGCCAAGTAGCGTTTTTCCACATGAAGCCCAGGTTCTTGGCCGGGCCTTCAGGAATAACGTAACCGATGGTCAGATCGCGTTCCCACTCGGAGTTGCCGTTGCCGTTCTCACGACGGTTGGAACCCACGGTGTCGATGTCGCTGCCGCGCAGGTAGACCATGCCGGCGGTCAGGCCTGGCAGGCCGACTTTGGCGAAGTCATACGAGTAGCGTGCTTGCCAGGTTTTCTCGCCAGCACGACCGAACTTCTGGATCTGCATGTCGGTAATGGTGTAGTTCGACGAACCGTCGCCCTGGTTCAGCCAAGGGAAGTCGGAGCTGCCGTTGGAAACCTGATAGCCGCCACCGAAAGTGTGACCTTCAACGGTATACAGGAACAGGCCGCTGTACAGGTTGTTGTCGATCGGACCTTTGCCGCTGACATTGCCGACGTAGTTACCGTTGCCGAAGTAGGCGGCGGTGTTGCCGTTGGCGCCGTCGTCGCTGCTGTGGAAGTAGCGGAAGTCAGACTTCAGTACGCCTGGGCCGATTGCCCAGTTATGAACCAGACCCAGGAAGTGCTGCTTGTAGAAGTCTTCCAGGTTGCCGTAGTAGTACTGGGCAGTGAGGTCCTTGGTGATTTTGTAGTCACCACCGGCGTAGTAGAACTTGTTGCTGTTGGCCACGCGAGCGTTCGCACCGCCAACAGACAGGTTCTCGTTGTTACTGGAGTTACGCCCTTTCACTGCTTCGATCTGACCAGCGACCAGAGTCAGGTCCTTGATCTCGCCGGAAGTGATCTGGCCACCCTGCCAGGTTTGTGGCAGCAGACGACCGTCGTTGGTCACGATGACCGGGTTCTTCGGCTGCAACGTGCCCAGCTTCAGTTCGGTCTGAGAGATTTTGGCCTTGGCGGTCAGGCCCAGACTCGAGAAGTTATCAACAGCTTCGCCATTGGACTTGCTCGGGAACACGGTGCCACCGTAGGACGTCGAGGTTGCACCGTTGGTGCCGCCGCCCGAATCCAGGCGCACGCCCAGCAGGCCGATGGCGTCGATACCGAAGCCTACGGTGCCTTGGGTGTAACCGGAGATGAAACGCAGATCGAAGCCTTGGCCCCATTCTTCGTTCTTGTTCTGAGCGCCAGCCGCTTTGGTGCCGGAGTCACGGTTATCGGTGTTGATGTAGAAGTTACGCAGCCCCAAAGTAGCTTTGCTGTCTTCGATGAAACCGGCGGCGCCTGCCTGCTGCGCCAAAACCCCTACGGCCACAGCCAGGGCCAAGGTGGACTTGTTCATGTAAAGCTCCTCTCGTTTCTAATTCTTGTGTTCCTGGCCCGGGGTCTGATGCCCTGGATCCTAAGATGCGCGATTAGCGCCAGACCGTGACTGACAAGTCAATCGTAACCTTGTGTGTCTACGACCAAGGTCTAATCGCAGTGATTTGGTCCGTGCAGAGTAAAGATTTCCTGATAAACCCAAAAAGAATTTATTCATTCTTTTTCATATCATTTGGAAATATGGCCAGTATCGTGCCACCTCCGCCGGGAAACAGCGTATCGGCGACTAAGCTCATTCCTAAATGGTATTTGTTAGCCTTTTTTTATATCGATTAGCTTTGGCGCAACCCCGATTCGTCAAACCCTATCGAAAAGGCGACGCCATGATGGCCAAACGCGCACTATCTAGTCAATTTGTTACAGTTTGTGTATCAGCGCTGATTTCTTTTTCCGCCCATGCCGCCAACCTCACTGTTGGCTATCAAACCGGTATCGACCCGAGCAAAGTCCCTCAGGCCGACGGCGTCTACGAGAAGACCATCGGCGAGAAAATCGACTGGCGTCGCTTCAACAGTGGCCCGGAAGTTGTGACAGCCATCGCATCAGGCGACGTACAGATCGGCAACCTTGGCTCCAGCCCTCTGGCAGCGGCCGCTTCGCGCAATCTGCCGATCGTCGCTTTCATTGTTTCAGCGCAGATCAACGCCGCCGAGGCGCTGGTGGTGCGCAATGGCAGCGGGATCAATACCCCGCAGGATCTGGTCGGCAAGACCATCGCCACGCCTTTCGTTTCCACCTCCCACTACAGCTTGCTCGGCGCACTCAAGCACTGGGGCCTGGACACCTCGAAAGTCAAAGTGGTGAACCTGCAGCCCGCAGAAATCGCAGCGGCGTGGAAGCGTGGAGATATAGATGGCGCGTTTGTCTGGTCGCCGGCGCTGGGGGAAATCCGCAAGACCGGCAAGACCCTGACCGATGCCGCACAAGTCGGCCAATGGGGCGCACCGACCTTCGAAGTCTGGGTCGCGCGCAAGGACTACGCCGAGAAGCACCCTGAGGTGGTGGCCAAGTTTGCCAAGGTCACTCTAGACGCATTTGCCGATTACGCCAGCCATAAAGACAGCTGGACGGCGGACTCGGCGCCGGTGCAGAAAATCGCCAAATTGACCGGTGCCAATGCGGCCGACGTACCGGAGCTGCTGGCCGGGTCGGCCTTCCCGGATGCCAAGGCGCAGCAAACCACCGCACTGCTGGATGGCGGCACGGCCAAGGCGATAGGTGAGACGGCGAAGTTTTTGAAGGAACAAGGCAAGGTCGAGACGGTGCTGCCGGACTACTCGCCGTACGTCAGTGCGAAGTTTGTAACCGAAAACAATTGAATAGGTGGCGAGGGGATTCATCCCCGATGGACTGCGCAGCAGTCCCCTGCTTTTGCTAAAGCGGGGGCCGCTGCGCGGCCCATCGGGGATGAATCCCCTCGCCACAAAAGTCCTTCGCTAATCTTCAGAGGGTCTTTTCGAAGATCTTCGAATTGCGCTGATAGTTGTACAGCGACGCCCGCGCCGCCGGCAGGCGCTCGACGCTGCTAGGCTCGAAGCCACGTTCGCGGAACCAGTGCGCGGTACGGGTGGTGAGGACGAACAGGGTTTTCAACCCTTGCGCCCGGGCACGGGTCTCGATGCGCTCCAGCAGCTCATCGCCGCGACCACCATGGCGGTACTCCGGATTCACCGCCAGGCACGCCAGTTCACCGGCGTCCGAATCGGCAATCTGGTACAGCGCCGCACAAGCAATGATCATCCCTTCACGCTCAACCACACTGAACTGCTCGATTTCGCGCTCCAGCACTTCGCGCGAGCGACGCACCAGAATCCCCTGCTCTTCCAGTGGGCTGATCAGGTCGAGCAAACCGCCGACGTCTTCAATCGCCGCCTCGCGCACCAATTCGAATTGCTCCTGAGCGACCAGCGTACCGCCACCATCGCGGGTGAACAGTTCGGTCAGCAGTGCACCGTCCTCGGCATAGCTGACGATATGGCTGCGCGCGACACCGCCACGGCAGGCCTCGGCGGCGGCATCCAGCAGTTCGGCCTGATAGTTGTTGCCCAGACGCGCCAGATGCGCAGGTACTTGTTGCGGACGCAGTTCGCGCACCAGTTTGCCGTTTTCGTCGATCAGACCGAGGTCGGCGCCGAACAGCAACAGTTTGTCGGCACCGAGGTCGATGGCGGCGCGGGTGGCGACGTCTTCGCAGGCGAGGTTGAAGATTTCCCCGGTCGGCGAGTAGCCCAGCGGCGACAGCAGCACGATCGAGCGCTCGTCGAGCAGGCGATTGATGCCTTTGCGGTCGACCCGGCGCACTTCGCCGGTGTGGTGATAGTCGACACCCTCGAGCACGCCGATCGGCCGCGCTGTAACCAAGTTGCCGCTGGCCACCCGCAGACGCGAGCCCTGCATCGGCGACGAGGCCATGTCCATCGACAGCCGCGCTTCGATGGCGATGCGCAACTGACCGACCGCGTCGATCACACATTCCAGGGTTGCCGCATCGGTGATGCGCATGCCGTGGTGATAGTGCGGGGTCAGGCCGCGAGCGGCGAGGCGGGTTTCAATCTGCGGACGCGAACCGTGGACCAGCACCAGACGCACGCCGAGGCTGTGCAACAGCACCAGGTCGTGGACGATGTTGCCGAAGTTCGGATGCTCCACACCGTCGCCGGGCAGCATGACGACGAACGTGCAGTCGCGGTGAGCGTTGATGTAAGGGGACGCGTGACGAAGCCAATTGACGTATTCGGGCATGAACCTGGGCCTGTAATAAATAGCAGCCGGAAAAAAGGGCGAAACGGAAAACGCACAGCGGGCTGATGGTTATCGTCGGAACAGGCTTGGCGACACGCGCGTTCTCCTCATGAATACGGGTTGGATTCCCACTAATTTAACGTCTTCCCCTGTAGGAGCTGCCGCAGGCTGCGATCTTTTGACTTTGTTTTTAAGAGACAAGATCAAAAGATCGTCCGAACGCGGCCCGAGCCTTCGGCAGCGCCTACAAGGGATGTGTTCAATTCTTCAGGCAGTAATGTTCAACCAACTGCCGCAATAGATGCACGGTAGGCTGCAAACGTGACATTTCGAGGTATTCGCCGGGCTGGTGGGCACAGGCGATGTCGCCGGGGCCGAGCACGATGGTTTCGCAGCCAAGGCGCTGAAGATAAGGCGCTTCGGTGCCAAACGCCACTGTTTCGGCACGATGGCCGGTGAGCTTTTCGGCGATGCGCACCAATTCGGCGTCTTCGGCCTGTTCGAACGGCGGTACTTCTGGGAACAACGGTTTGTAATCGATCTTCACCTGGTGCCGCTCGGCCACGGGATTGAGCTTGCGCAGGATCTCCGCACGCAGCACTTTCGGGTCCATGCCCGGCAACGGACGCAGGTCGAACTCCAGCGAACACTGGCCACAGATGCGATTCGGGTTGTCGCCGCCATGAATACAACCAAAGTTCATGGTCGGTTGCGGCACGCTGAACTGCGGATTGTTGAATTCACGCTGCCACAACAGGCGCAAACCGCGCAGCTCGCCGATGGCATCGTGCATCGCTTCGAGGGCACTGTGCCCCAAACGCGGATCCGACGAATGGCCGCTCTGCCCGAGGATATCGATGCGCTCCATCATGATGCCCTTGTGCATGCGGATCGGCTTGAGCCCGGTCGGCTCGCCGATCACCGCCGCACGGCCCAGTGGCTTGCCGGCCTCGGCCAGCGCCCGGGCACCGGACATCGAGCTCTCTTCATCACAGGTGGCGAGGATCAGCAGCGGTTGCTTGAACGGTTGATCGAGCAGCGGCTGCACGGCCTCGATGATCAGCGCGAAAAAGCCCTTCATGTCGCAACTGCCCAGCCCGACCCAGCGGCCGTCAACTTCGGTAAGCTTCAGCGGATCGGTCTGCCACAGCGCATCGTCATAAGGCACGGTATCGCTGTGCCCGGCCAGCACCAGACCGCCGGGGCCGCTGCCGTAACTGGCGAGCAGGTTGAATTTGCCGGGGCTGACCTGCTGGATATCGCAGCTGAAGCCCAGATCACCCAGCCAGCCGGCGAGCAAATCGATCACCGCCCGGTTGGACTGATCCAGGCCCGGTTGGGTGCAACTGACCGACGGTACGGCGATCAGTGCAGCGAACTGGTCTTGCATGGACGGCAAAGGCATCGCTGACTCCAACTCCGATTTGAAGTCCATCATAGAGCCATCCGGCGCCAGGAATAAACCGCCGCAGGGCGTAGGAAGTTTGAGTCCTGTACACTGCACGGCCTTGGCAGCCACACATTCCCCCGGCTGCGCTCCCGATCCTGGATTTTCCGGCCATGCAGAAAGAAACCGAAATCAAACTCCGCGTCAGCCGCGAAACCCTCGCTGCCCTGCGCGAGCACCCGCTACTGAAAAAACGCAACAAAAATGGCTGGGAACGCCGTGAGTTGATGAACCAGTACTTCGACACCCCCGAGCGCGACCTGGCCCAGGCCAAAGTCGCCCTGCGCCTGCGCAAGGACGGTGACGAAGTGATTCAGACCCTCAAGACCCGCGGCCAGAGCGTTGCCGGTCTGTCCGAGCGTAATGAATACGACTGGAAGTTGCCCAAAGCCAAGCTCGACGTGAAGAAACTCGACGGCGAATGCTGGCCCGAGTCACTGGCCGAGCTGGACAAGAAAACCCTGAAGCCGATCTTCACCACCGACTTCGTCCGCGAGCGTGCGGAAATCGCCTGGGGCCGCGGCAAGGCCAAAGTCGTCATCGAAGCTGCGCTGGATCTGGGCCACGTGGTGGTCGGCAAGCAGAAAGAAGAAATCTGCGAGCTGGAACTGGAACTGCGCGAAGGCGAGCCGGCCGCACTGCTGGAACTGGCCGCCGAACTGGCCGAAACCCTGGCCCTGATGCCGTGCGACATCAGCAAGGCCGAGCGCGGCTACCGTCTGTACGACGCCAACAGCTACTCGCTGAGCCTGCCGGCGCCGCAACTGACCCCGGAAACCCCACTCGACGACGCGTTCGCCGCATTGGCCTGGCACTTGCTCGGCAGCAGCCAGCGTCTGGCCGAACAATATCGCTTCAATGGCCACTGGCGCCTGCTGCAGGACTGGGTCGAGAACCTCGCCGAAATGCGCGCCCTGCTCAGCAGCCTCGGCCAGGCGGCACCGCGTCCGGCCACTCACGACCTGCGCGTGGCGCTGGACGCATTGCTCGAAGACTGGCGCCCGCTGGTTCAGGTCGGCATCGAAGACGAAGACGTGCGCAAGGCGGCGCCGGAGCAATTCCTCGAAGAACTGGAAGACCCGCGCTGGGGCCTGTTCTCGCTGACCGCATCACGCTGGCTGCTGGCCCGCGCCTGGACCGCCGAGCGCAACACCCGCGGCAACCGCCAGGGCGCCGCGCAACTGCACAGCTGGCTGCCGCGCCTGCTGGGCGAGGAAGCCACGTCCCTGCAATTGCAGCGCTATCAGCAGCAACCGGAAGATCTGGCCGAGCAACTGCCGCGCATCGAGCGCATCCAGGTCTGGCTGCACCACGCGCGCAACGTGCTGGAGATTGCGGAAATGGATCGCCTGTACGGCGAGCTGAACAAACTGGCGCAACTGGCCAACGAACCGACCATCACTGACGAACTGCTCGATGCGCGCAAGCAGCAGGCGATTGCGGTTTATCAGAATCGTGCGTGGAAAATGCTGCTGCGCATGTGATGACTGCGTGGTGAGGGGATTCATCCCCGATGGACTGCGCAGCAGTCCCTGCTTTCGACTAAAGCGGGGCCGCTTCGCGACCCATCGGGGATGAATCCCCTCGCCACAGAGGCCATCAGCGCATGACCGGCAGGCTGGTGGTGGACTTGATCTCCGACAGCGCCACAATCGAATTCACTTCCTGAATCCCCGGCACCAGCGACAGTTTCTCGAAAAAGAACCGCTCATACGCCTCGATGTCCGCCGCGACAATCCGCAACAGAAAATCTACCGCGCCCATCAGCACGTAGCACTCCAGCACTTCCGGAAAACCGCGAATCGCCTCGGTGAATTCGGTGAAGTTCGACCGCCCGTGGGCGTTGAGCTTGATCTCGGCGAAGATCTGCGTGTTCAGGCCGATCTTCTTGCGATCAAGCAAGGTCACCTGGCCGCGAATGATGCCCTCCTCCTTCATCCGCTGAATGCGCCGCCAGCACGGTGACTGCGACAGGCCCACCTGCTCGGCGATCTGTGCGCTGGACAAGGAAGCGTCCTCTTGCAGCAGGGCGAGAATCCTGCGGTCGTAGCTGTCCAGATCGCTGTGCATAGAAAAACCTCAAATATCAATTCATGCGAATCAATCCAGTCGACCATTCGCCAATTACACCGATCTTAGCCAAGAAATACCCGGCACCGAATGTAAAAATTTCTCCAGTATTATTTGGAGACTCGCCATGCCGCACCTCGAAGCCGTGAATACCGCACCAACCCGGGCCGATGTCTGGAACGTCAACAACAGCCATTGCCTGGCGCAGTATCAGATCCTCGCCGAAGCCGAGCCGGATCTGCTGGTGCGGGTGCTGAACCTGTTCGCGCTGCAGTTCCTCACGCCTGAACAGGTCAATGTGCAGCGGATGGACGACTTGATGTCGATCGACATCGTCATGGGCGGTTTCAGTTGGCATCGCGCCCAAGTGATTGCTGAAAAACTTCGTAACCTGATCAGCGTCTGCTCGGTCAACCTGCAAAACGCCGACGCGGCGTGGGATACGCCCGCGCAAGCGGTTGGCTGAAAAATCCGGCAACGGCTTTGTCGGGTAGTGGCCCAACGGTCTGCGGGGCCACGACTATCCTTTGCGAACTGTCGTTCAAAAGGAGCCCGCATGTCCGTTCAACTCGCCACTCAGGACCGCTGGCTGGATCTCAACGATGTGTTGCGTGAATTGGTCGCCCAAGGGTTCATCAGCCAGGATTCGGCGGAGCAGGCGCTCAATGCCCGACGCCGCCACGCGACCCACGGCCAGCAGCACCCGCTGGAGTTCATTGCCAGCCAGCAACTGGATGACCTCAGCCGTCCGGGTAAACATCTGGATCTGGAAAGCCTGACCCTGTGGCTGGCGCAGCAGGCCGGCCAACCGTACATGCGCATCGACCCGTTGAAGATCAACGTCGCCGCCATCACCCCGCTGATGTCCTACGCCTTTGCCCAGCGGCACAGGATTCTCGCGGTGGCGGTCGACCGCGATGCGGTGGTCGTGGCCAGCGCCCAGCCCTACGTCACCGGTTGGGAGGCTGACTTGACCCACGTGCTGAAGCTGCCGATCAAACGGGTGGTCGCCAACCCGGTGGACATCCAGCGCTTCAGCGTCGAGTTCTTCCGCCTGGCCAAATCGGTCAGCGGCGCCAGCAATGCCGATCAGCAAAGCGGCAACCTCGGCAACTTCGAACAACTGCTCAATCTCGGCGCCAGCGATCAGGAGCCGGATGCCAACGATGCGCATATCGTCAACATCGTCGACTGGCTGTTCCAGTACGCCTTCCAGCAGCGCGCCAGCGATATCCACATCGAACCGCGCCGCGAACAGGGCACCGTGCGTTTCCGCATCGACGGCGTGCTGCACAACGTCTATCAATTCCCGCCGCAGGTGACCATGGCGATCGTCAGTCGCCTGAAAAGCCTCGGGCGGATGAACGTCGCCGAGAAGCGCAAACCCCAGGACGGCCGGGTCAAAACCAAAACCCCGGACGGCGGCGAGGTGGAGCTGCGGCTTTCAACGCTACCCACCGCGTTTGGCGAAAAAATGGTCATGCGGATTTTTGACCCGGAAGTGCTGCTCAAGGACTTCGATCAGTTGGGCTTTTCCGCCGATGACCTGCGCCGCTGGCAGGACATGACCCGCCAGCCCAACGGCATCATCCTGGTCACCGGGCCAACCGGTTCGGGCAAGACCACCACGCTCTACACCACGCTGAAGAAACTGGCGACGCCGGAGATCAACCTCTGCACCATCGAAGACCCGATCGAAATGGTCGAGCCGGCGTTCAACCAGATGCAGGTGCAGCACAACATCGACCTGAGCTTCGCCGCCGGCGTGCGCGCGCTGATGCGGCAAGACCCGGACATCATCATGATCGGCGAGATTCGCGACCTGGAAACCGCGGAAATGGCGATTCAGGCGGCACTCACCGGCCACCTGGTGCTGTCGACCCTGCACACCAACGATGCCCCCAGCGCTATCAGCCGGTTACTCGAACTCGGCGTGCCGCACTACCTGATCAAGGCCACGGTGCTCGGGGTCATGGCCCAGCGTCTGGTGCGTACCTTGTGCCCGCACTGCAAGGCGCCGCTGACGCTGGAAGAGGAGGACTGGCAGACCCTGACCCGCCCCTGGCAGGCGCCGCTGCCGGGCAATGCGCAACGCGCGATCGGCTGCCTGGAGTGTCGCGACACCGGTTATCGCGGACGCGCCGGGGTCTACGAAATCATGCAGTTGAGCGATAGCCTCAAAGCGCTCATCACCCCCGACACCGACCTCACCGCCATCCGCCGGCAAGCCTTCAAGGAAGGCATGCGCAGCCTGCGCCTGTCGGGTGCGCAGAAGGTCGCGGCGGGGCTGACCACCCTCGAAGAAGTGCTGCGGGTGACACCGCAGAGCGAGCAGAAATAGGCCGCTACGGAACCGGATCGGGGAATCGTTATCCAACGCCGTAGTTAACCCCCAGGAGTCACTCAATCATGCGTCTCAAACTTGCTGTCGCCACCCTTGCCTTGCTGTCCCTTCCCGTTGGTTCAGCGATGGCCGACAGCTTTTGGCGTAACGTCATTTCGTCCGGCGCCACCACCGGTTCGACCTACCTGACCTTCAAGGATCACAAGCTGATCGTTGCCGCGCAGGACGACGCCGGCAGCTTCGTCGCCAGCGATGGCGGCATTCGTGGGCCATATCTGGAAGCAGCCATGCAGAAAGTCCGCGCCGACAATCCGGGCCTGCAGGCCACGGACATGGAACTGGCGAATGCGATTCTGGCGAAGAACGCAGTGGCTTCCGAGTAAGCCCGGCGCCAACAAAAATGCCGCTCGATCGAGCGGCATTTTTTTAAGCAAAAAGCAAAAGATCGCAGCCTTCGGCAGCTCCTACAGGGATCAGTGTAGGAGCTGCCGAAGGCTGCGATCTTTTGCTCTTCAGCGGTAATCGTCCACCGGGACGCAGGCACAAAACAGATTGCGATCCCCATAAACGTTATCCACCCGATTCACCGCCGGCCAATACTTGTGCGCCTTGGTGTGTGCATCCGGGGTGATGCCCTGCTCGATGCTGTAAGGCCGCTCCCAGACTCCGGTGACATCCGCCAGGGTATGCGGCGCGCGCTTGAGCGGGTTGTCTTCCGCCGGCCAGTTGCCGTTCTGCACTTCGGTGATTTCCGCACGGATGCTCAGCATGGCGCCGATAAACCGGTCCAGTTCGGCCTTGGATTCGCTCTCGGTCGGCTCGACCATCAACGTCCCCGGCACCGGAAAAGACATGGTTGGCGCATGGAAACCGTAGTCCATCAGGCGCTTGGCGACGTCTTCTTCGCTGATCCCGGTCTGCGCCTTCAACGGCCGCAGATCGAGAATGCATTCATGGGCCACCCGCCCGTTGCGCCCGGTATACAGCACCGGAAATGCGCCGGATAAATGCTGCGCCAGATAGTTCGCGGCGAGGATCGCCACCTCACTGGCATCCGCCAGTTGCGGCCCCATCATCGCGATGTACATCCAGCTGATCGGCAAAATACTCGCACTGCCCCACGGCGCCGCGCTGACTGCGCCGTTCTGCGGCAGCGGGCCGTCAATCGGCACAACCGGATGATTGGCGACGAACGGCGCCAGGTGCGCGCGAATGCCGATCGGCCCCATGCCCGGCCCGCCACCGCCGTGGGGAATGCAGAACGTCTTGTGCAGGTTCATGTGCGACACGTCGGCGCCGATGTCCGCCGGCCGCGCCAGCCCGACCTGCGCATTCAGATTGGCGCCGTCCATGTACACCTGCCCGCCGTGCTGGTGGATAACTTCGCAGATTTCGCTGATGCCCTCCTCGTAAACACCATGGGTCGACGGATAGGTCGCCATCAGGCACGACAATTTGTCCCCCGCCTCGGCCGCCCTGGTTTTCAGGTCGTCCAGATCGACGTTGCCGGCCTCGTCGCATTCGACGATCACCACGCGCATCCCGGCCATCTGCGCCGAGGCCGGGTTGGTGCCGTGGGCCGAGGACGGGATCAGGCAAATATCCCGCGCGCCCTGATGCCGGCTCTCGTGATATTTGCGAATCGCCAGCAGCCCGGCGTACTCGCCCTGAGCCCCGGAGTTGGGCTGCATGCAGATTGCATCGAACCCGGTGATCGCGCACAGCCAGCGCTGCAGTTCTTCGATCATCAAGGTGTAACCGACTGCCTGCTCCCGAGGCGCGAACGGGTGCAGATTGGCGAACTGCGGCCAGGTGATGGGGATCATCTCGCTGGTGGCGTTAAGTTTCATGGTGCAGGAGCCCAGCGGGATCATCGACTGGTTGAGCGCCAGATCCTTGTTCTCCAGTTGCTTGAGGTAGCGCAGCATCTCGGTTTCGCTGTGATGCGCGTTGAACACCGGGTGGCGCAGGTACGGCGTGTTGCGCTGCAGATGGTCGGGAATGCCGGAAACCAGTGCTTCTGCGTCAATGTCGTCGACGTTCAAACCATGATCGGCACCGAGCAGCACATCGAACAGCTTCGCCACCGTGTTTTCATCGCACGTCTCGTCGAGGCTCAACCCCACTCGGCCACGGCCGAGAATCCGCAGGTTGATCTGCGCGGCCCTGGCACTGTCGATGATCGCGCTCTGCGCACCACCCACCTCCAGCGTGAGGGTGTCGAAAAACTGTCCGTTGACCCGCGCAATACCATGGCGCTCAAGGCCCGCCGCCAGGATGCAGGTCAAGCGGTGCACGCGCTGGGCGATGCGTTTCAAGCCTTGCGGCCCGTGATACACCGCGTAGCAACTGGCGATGTTGGCCAGCAGCACCTGCGCGGTGCAGATGTTCGAGTTGGCCTTCTCGCGGCGAATATGTTGCTCACGGGTTTGCAGGGCCATGCGCAACGCGACGTTACCGCGTGCGTCTTTCGACACGCCGATGATCCGCCCCGGAATCGCCCGTTTGTACTCCTCACGGCTGGCAAAAAACGCTGCGTGCGGGCCACCGTAGCCCATCGGTACGCCAAAGCGCTGGGACGAACCGAACACCACGTCCGCGCCCAGTTCACCCGGCGGCGTCAACAGCAACAGGCTCAGCAGATCGGTGGCGACACACGCTAACGCCTGCTGCGCGTGCAACTGATCGATGACCGGACGCAGATCACGGATCTCGCCATGAGTGTCGGGATACTGCAGCAACGCGCCGAATACCTGATGCTGGTTGAGGTTATCCACAGCGTCGATGATCAGCTCGAAGCCGAAACCTTCGGCGCGGGTCTGCACCACGGAGATGGTTTGCGGATGACAGTTCTCATCGACGAAAAACAGATTGCTCTTCGACTTCGCCACACGCTTGGCCAGCGCCATGGCTTCTGCAGCGGCGGTGGCTTCGTCGAGTAACGAGGCGTTGGCCAGTTCAAGTCCGGTGAGGTCGATGGTCAGTTGCTGAAAATTCAGCAACGCTTCGAGACGGCCCTGGGCGATCTCCGGTTGATACGGGGTGTACGCGGTGTACCAACCAGGATTTTCCAGCACGTTACGCAGAATGACGGTCGGCGTCAGCGTGCCGTAGTAGCCCATGCCGATCAGACTGGTCCACACCTGATTCTGCTCGGCGTAACCGCGCAGCTTGGCCAGCGCCGCCTGCTCATCAAGGGCCGGCGGCAAATCCAGTACCCGGTTCAGCCGAATGCCCGGCGGCACCGTCTGCTCGATCAGTTCAACCCGGCTGCCGAGACCGAGGCTGTCGAGCATCGCCTGTTGCTCGGCAGCGTCGGGCCCCAAATGGCGGCGCAGGAAGACTTCGGGGTCGCGTAACTGGCTCAAGGATGGCAACTGGGACATGACGGGCTCTCTCTTGGCTGCTCGGCGTCAATGCAACACGGTCAAACCAGCATAGCAGCCGATACCGACGCGCACGGCTTGGCGGCAGCGGGGGTTCCGGGGCATGCTGTAGCGCCTGCATCAGGCGTCCAACTTCCGGATGATCGAACCCTCATGAGCCAACTGCCGTTCCTGCCGTTTTCCAAACCTGTCATTGATGAAGCCACGATTGCCGCCGTCGGCGATGTACTGCGCTCCGGCTGGATCACCAGCGGGCCGAAGGTCCAGGCCTTTGAAGCGCAGTTGTCGGAATATTTCGGCGGACGCCCGGTGCGCACCTTCAACTCCGGCACCTGCACCATGGAAATCGCCCTGCGCATCGCCGGCATTGGCCCGGGTGACGAAGTGATCACCACGCCGATTTCCTGGGTCGCCACCGCCAACGTGATCCTCGAAGTCGGCGCCACCCCGGTGTTCGCCGACATCGACCCGGTGACCCGCAACATTGATCTGGACAAGCTCGAGGCAGCGATCACCCCACGCACCAAAGCGCTGATTCCGGTGTACCTCGCCGGCCTGCCGGTGGACATGGATCGGCTATATGCCATCGCGCGCAAACACAATCTGCGGATTGTCGAAGACGCCGCGCAGGCGTTGGGTTCGAGCTGGAACGGCCAGCGCATCGGCGCCACTGGCGACTTCGTGTCGTTCAGTTTCCAGGCCAACAAGAACGTGACCTGTTCCGAGGGCGGCTGCCTGGTGCTGAACACCCCGGAAGAGGCGCGGCTGGCGGAGAAGTACCGCCTGCAGGGCGTGACCCGCAACGGCTTTGATGGTCTGGACGTCGATGTGCTCGGTGGCAAGTTCAACATGACCGACATCGCCGCCACCATCGGCCTCGGCCAGTTCGCCCATATCGAGGCGCTGACCGCCCATCGTCAGGAACTGGCCCGGCACTATTTCAAATGTTTTGGCGATGACTTTGAAGCGACCTATGGCGCGCAACTGCCGCCAGCGGATTTCACTCACAGCAACTGGCACCTGTTTCAGCTGGTACTGCCGGAGCGCAAGGACGGTTTGCCGGCCCGCGCTACGTTCATGGAACAGATGCAGGCACACGGCGTCGGCATCGGCTATCACTACCCGCCGATTCATTTGCTGAGTCTGTACCGCGAGCGCGGTTTCAAGGAAGGCATGCTGCCGGTGGCCGAGCGCGTCGGGCGACTGATTGTGTCGTTGCCGATGTTCAACACCATGATCAAGGAAGATGTCGAGCGGTCGGTGGCGGCGGTGAAAGCGGTATTGAAACCCTGAAGCGCTCTTAATGTAGGAGCTGCCGCAGGCTGCGATCTTTTGATCTTGTCTTTAAAAACAAAGTCAAAAGATCGCAGCCTGCGGCAGCTCCTACAGGGGGCGAGGATTATTCGCCGATTGCAGCCTTGTAGCCCTCGGCGTCCAGCAGTTTTTCCAGCTCGGCTTTGTCGCTTGGCTTGAGCTTGAAAATCCAGGCGTTGTAAGGGTCGTTGTTCAGCTCTTCCGGCGCGTCAGCCAGCGCTTCGTTGATTGCGGTCACTTCGCCGCTGATCGGCGAGTAGATGTCGGACGCCGCTTTCACGGACTCGACCACACCGGCCGCTTCACCGGCTGCAAACACCTTGCCCACTTCAGTCAACTCGACAAACACCACATCGCCCAGCGCTTGCTGCGCGTGATCGCTGATGCCCACGGTAACGGTGCCGTCGGCTTCCAGGCGTGCCCATTCATGACTTTCGGCAAAACGCAGTTCAGCGGGGATATTGCTCATGCTCGGTGTCCTCAAGAAATTGTCAGCGGTCAGGCCCGCCGGAAAAGGTCAGATCAAGGTTTTGCCATGGCGCACGAAGGTCGGTTTGACCACTCGTACCGGATACCACTTGCCACGGATTTCCACTTCGGCGCGGTCGGCGGTGGCCATCGGTACACGCGCCAGGGCAATCGATTTGCTTAGCGTAGGAGAGAAACTACCACTGGTGATCTCTCCTTCGCCAACATCGGCGATACGAACCACCTGATGGGCACGTAAAACACCGCGCTCCTCAAGCACCAGCCCCACCAGTTTGTGCGCAACGCCGGCGGCTTTTTCCGCTTCCAGCGCAGCACGCCCGATGAACTGCCGCGAGGTCGGTTCCCAGGCAATGCTCCAGGCCATATTGGATGCCAGCGGCGAGACATCTTGATGAATGTCCTGGCCGTAGAGGTTCATCCCGGCCTCGACCCGCAACGTATCGCGGGCGCCGAGGCCGATCGGCGAAATGCCGGCACCGACCAGATCGTTGAAAAATCCCGGCGCCTGCTCGGCCGGCAAGGCGATTTCCAGGCCATCCTCACCGGTGTAGCCGGTGCGCGCAATGAACCAGTCGCCATCGACGTGAGCTTCGAACGGTTTGAGATGTTTGATCAGTTCGGCGCGGGACTGGGTCACCAGTTCGGCAATTTTCTGCCGGGCCTGCGGGCCTTGAATGGCGAGCATCGCCAGATCCTGACGCTCATGCAATTGCACGTCGTAACCGTCGACCTGCGCCTGCATCCATGCCAGATCCTGGTCGCGAGTGGAGGCGTTGAATACCAGACGATAACGGTCTTCGAGGCGATAGACGATCATGTCGTCGACGATGCCGCCACGCTCGTTGAGCATCGTGCTGTAGAGCGCGCGGCCGGGGCGGTGCAGGCGCTCGACGTCATTGGCCAGCAAATGCTGCAGCCAGCCCTTGGCCTGTGGGCCATCGACGTCGATAACGGTCATATGGGAAACATCGAACACCCCGCAATCGCGGCGCACCTCATGGTGTTCCTCGACCTGCGAGCCGTAATGCAGTGGCATGTCCCAACCGCCAAAATCGACCATCTTCGCGCCGAGGGCGAGATGCAGGTCATACAGAGGCGTACGCTGTCCCATGGGTTTCTCCTTCCGGGCGTGGCGAAGGTGCGGACAGCCGCTGCACGGGGTGAAAGCCGCTAAATAGAAGGCTTTCAGCCGATTTCAGCGAACGGGTCTGTCAGACGAACCGCACCGAATGCCGCGCATTGTAGCCGCATGATTCAGCTCTCACTACTAAGTGTTTCGGTGCGCCGAGCGGCGGATCAGGCCGATGACCGGCAACAGACCGACCAATACCAGGGTCAGCGCCGGCAGCGACGCCCGCGCCCACTCGCCCTCATTGGTCATTTCGAAGATCCGCACCGCCAGCGTGTCCCAGCCAAACGGGCGCATCAGCAGGGTCGCGGGCATTTCCTTGAGCACATCGACGAACACCAGCAGCGCCGCACTCAGCGTGCCGGGCAGCAACAGCGGCAGATACACTTTGAAAAACAGTCGCGGCCCACTGACACCGAGGCTACGTGCCGCTTCGGGCAATGAAGGCCGTATACGCGCCAGACTGTTTTCCAGCGGCCCGTAGGCCACCGCGATGAAGCGCACCAGATAGGCCATCAGCAATGCCGCCAGACTGCCCAGCAGCAGCGGCTTGCCGGCGCCGCCGAGCCAGCCTGAGAGCGGAATTACCAGTTCGCGGTCGAGATAACTGAACGCCAGCATGATCGACACCGCCAGCACCGAGCCCGGCAGTGCATAACCAAGATTGGCCAGACTGACCCCGGAACGGATCGACCGGGTCGGCGCCAGTCGTCGGGCGAAGGCCAGCAGCAACGCGACGCTGACGGTGATCAATGCCGCCATGCCACCCAGATACAGGGTGTGCAGAATCAGCCCGGCGTAACGTTCATCGAGATCGAAGCGCCCGCGCTGCCAGAACCAGACAATCAGTTGCAGGACTGGAATCACGAATGCGCAAGCAAACACCAGAGCGCACCAGCCGGTCGCCGCGAACGCCTTGATCCCGCTCAGGTGATACAACGCCTTGACCCGTGGCCGCTCGTTGCTCGCCCGATTGGCGCCGCGCGCGCGCCGCTCGCCGTACAGCACCAGCATCACCACCAGCAGCAACAGACTGGCCAGTTGCGCCGCGCTGGGCAGGCTGAAGAAGCCGTACCAGGTCTTGTAGATGGCGGTGGTGAAGGTGTCGAAATTGAACACCGACACCGCGCCGAAATCCGCCAATGTCTCCATCAGCGCCAGTGCCACACCGGCACCAATCGCCGGACGCGCCATCGGCAACGCCACCCGCCAGAACGCCTGCCAGGGCGATTGCCCGAGTACCCGCGCCGCTTCCATCAGGCCTTTGCCCTGCGCCAGAAACGCGGTGCGCGCCAACAGATAAACGTAGGGATAAAACACCAGCACCAGCACCACGATCACCCCGCCGGTGGAGCGCACACGCGGCAGGCGCAGGCCGCTGCCGAACCACTCACGCAACAGGGTTTGCACCGGGCCGGCGAAGTCCAGCAGACCGACGAAGACGAACGCCAGCACGTAGGCCGGAATGGCGAACGGCAGCATCAGCGCCCAGTCGAGCCAGCGCCGCCCGGGGAATTCGCAGAGGCTGGTGAGCCACGCCAGGCTGACACCGAGCAGCGTCACGCCGACGCCAACGCCAAACACCAGCGTCAGGGTGTTGCCCAGTAGACGCGGCATCTGGGTTTGCCACAGGTGCGACCAGATCTGCTGATCAATGGTCTGCCACGACAGCAGCAGGACACTCAGGGGCAGCAACACCAGCGCGGCAATGGCGAGGACGATGGGGTACCAGCGGCGTTGGGCGGGGTGGGCCAAGGGGGTTCTCTAATAAATCGTGGGTCGGCGCAAGCGTAATGCCAGCCCCAATTGTGGCGAGGGGATTTATCCCCGATCGGATGCGCAGCATTCGTAAAAACTACGCCCGCGGTGTATCAGTACGCTTTGATTAAGGGCATTGGGGGTGCTTCGCACCCCATCGGGGATAAATCCCCTCGCCACAGGATATAACCAGGTTTTAGTTCCAGCCCGCCCGATCCATCATGCGGATCGCTTCAGCCTGTCGCTTGCCCGCCACTTCCACCGGCAAGGTGTCAGCGACGAACTTGCCCCACGCTGCCACTTCTTCCGAAGGTGCCACCGCCGGGTTGGCCGGGAACTCCTGGTTCACGTCGGCGAAGATTTTCTGCGCTTCAGGTGTGGTCATCCATTCGACCAGCGCCTTGGCTGCCTCCGGGTGCGGTGCATGTTGGGTCAGGCCGATACCGGACAGGTTGACATGCACGCCGCGATCGGCCTGATTCGGCCAGAACAGTTTCACCGGCAGGTCCGGTTTCTGCTTGTGCAGGCGACCGTAGTAGTAGGTGTTGACGATGCCGACGTCGCACTGCCCGGCGTTAATCGCTTCCAGCACCGCGACGTCGTCGGAGAACACATCGGTGGACAGGTTGTTGACCCAGCCCTTGAGGATCTTCTCGGTCTTCTCGGCGCCGTGCACTTCGATCATGGTCGCGGTCAGCGACTGGTTGTAGACCTTCTTCGCCGTGCGCAGACACAGGCGTCCTTCCCAGTTCTTGTCGGCCAGCGCTTCGTAGGTGGTCAACTCGCCCGGTTTAACCCTTTCGGTGGAATAGGCGATGGTCCGCGCGCGCAGGCTCAGGCCGGTCCAGGCGTGGGTCGAGGAGCGATATTGCGCAGGAATGTTGGCGTCGATGGTCTTCGAGGTGAACGGCTGCAGAATGCCCATCTGCTCGGCCTGCCAGAGGTTGCCGGCATCGACGGTCAGCAGCAGGTCGGCGGTGGCGTTTGCGCCTTCGGCCTTGATCCGCTGCATCAACGGCGCTTCCTTGTCGGTGATGAACTTGATCTTCACCCCGGTTTTCGCGGTGTAGGCGTCGAACACCGGTTTGATCAGCTCATCGATACGCGAGGAATAGACCACCACCTCGTCGGCGGCCTGGGCGGTAGTGCTGCCGATCAGGGTCAGGGCCAGTGCGGTCAGAAGACGCTTGGGTGCCAACATGGGAGTGATCTCTCGGTCGGAAAATGTGGGCCAAATGATAAGGACTCACATTTACCACCTCAATCGAACTCTTTTCCAAGGAGTTACCAGATGTTGCACAGGGCAACACACCCCTGTAGGAGCTGCCGAGTGAAACGAGGCTGCGATCTTTCGATCTTAAACCAAGATCAAAAGATCGCAGCCTTCGGCAGCTCCTACAGAGAGCGTTATCGACTCAGGGTTTGGCGAGCGCGGGGAGGTCGCCTGTGAGGCCAAGTGCTTCACGAACAAAGAGAGCCTTGGCCTCGGGCATCTGCTCCACCAGCTTCAACCCGGCGTTGCGCAACCAGCGCACTGGCAACGGGTCGGCCTGGAACAAGCGTTCGAAGCCCTCCATCGCCGCCATCAGCGCGAGGTTGTGCGGCATGCGTCGACGCTCGTAACGGCTCAGCACCTTCACGTCCGCCAGGCGCTCGCCGCGTTCCGCGGCTTGCAGCAGCACTTCAGCCAGCACCGCCGCATCAAGGAAACCCAGGTTGACGCCCTGCCCGGCCAACGGGTGAATGGTGTGCGCCGCATCGCCAATCAGCGCCAGCCCTTCGGCGACATAGCGCTTGGCGTGACGTTGACGCAGCGGCACGCACAACCGTGGGTCAGCGCTGAGCACTTCGCCCAGGCAACCCTCGAACGCACGCTCCAGCTCACGGCAGAACGCGGCTTCATCCAGCGCCATCAGGCGTTCGGCTTCACTCGGCGTGGTCGACCAGACGATCGAGCACCAGTCTTGCTGCCCGTCACGCTCCAGCGGCAGAAACGCCAGCGGCCCGTGATCGGTGAAACGCTGCCACGCGGTCATCCGGTGCGGCTTGCTGCTGCGCACGCTGGTGACGATGGCGTGGTGCAGGTAATCCCACTCTCGGGTGGCAACGCCGGTCAGCCGGCGCACCGCCGAATGGGCGCCATCCGCCGCGATCACCAGCGGCGCACGCAACTGGCGACCGTCGGCCAGGGTCAGCAGCCAGTCGTCACCGGAGCGGCGCATCTGTTCCAGCCGTGCGTTGGCCAGCATACCCAGATCGCAATCGTGCAAACGATCAAGCAAGGCATCCTGCACCACACGGTTTTCGACGATATGTCCCAGCACATCGGCGTGCACACTGCTCGCCGAGAAATGAATCTGCCCGGTGCCGCTGCCGTCCCACACATGCATGTCGGTGTAGGGACTGCTGCGGCGTTTGGCGATGCCGTCCCAGACGCCAAGGCGTTCGAGAATCCGCTGGCTGGCCGCCGACAAGGCGCTCACTCGCGGCTCGAACGGCGCGGCGGCATCGAACGGTTTGACGCTCAGCGGGCTGCCGTCGAGCAGCAACACTTCCAGGCCACTGTCCTGCAGCGCCAACGCGAGGGCGCTGCCGACCATTCCGGCTCCGACAATCAGCAGATCTGCGCGCATTTCCATGCTTTAAGCCTGTCTCGCTGGCGGCATGCGCCGCCCGTAAAGGGTTTTACCGAACGCGCCAGTGGGCGGCGCGCTGCTGAAAGTGAAGGTGACGATCCGCCGCTCAAGCATCCGGCCGCGTCCCCAGCCCCATGGCCTGACGGGCAAACCAGCGCTTGGCCGGTGGCAGCAGATCGAGACCGAGCAAGCCAATGTTGCGCCCCAGCGACACCAACGGCTGGGTGCTGCCGAACAGGCGGGTAACCTGATCGGAGAAGCCTACTGTAAGGTCCTGATCCAGGCGCTGGCGCTCGCGATAGGCCTGCAACGTGGCGAAGTCGCCCAGCGGCTGGTCGCTGGCAAGCAGTGCGGCGGCCAAAGCATCGGCATCACGCAGGGACAGGTTGAAACCCTGCCCGGCAATCGGGTGCAGGCTGTGTGCAGCGTTGCCGAGCACCGCCAGATGCGAGCGCACTTGCTCCTCGGCCTCGACCAGCGACAACGGATACAGATGCCGCGCGCCAACCTGTTTCAGGGTGCCGAGGCGGTAGCCGAACACGCCTTGCAATTCACTGAGGAAATCGCGCTCGCTCAAGTCTGCCAAACGCTGCGCGTCCATGCCCAGGCGGGTCCAGACCAGCGCACAGCGGTTGTCCGGCAGCGGCAGCAAGGCCATCGGTCCTTCGTCGGTGAAACGCTCGAAGGCCATGCCGTTGTGCGCCTCGCTCGGGGTGATGTTGGCGATCAGCGCGCTCTGGTTGTACGGGCGCTTGCGCACGTTGATGCCCAGTTGTTCGCGCAAACCGGAACGGCCACCATCGGCGAGCACGGCCAGATCGCACTCGATGCTGGTTTCATCGTTGAGGGTCAGGCGATAACCGTCGGGCAGCGGCTCCATGCGCGTAACCTCCGCCGGGCAACGCCAACTGATCACGTCTTTATCCAGATGCTGCCACAGGCACTGGCCGAGCCAGGCATTCTCCACCACATAACCGAGCGCCGGCACGCCCTCTTCCATCGCCGACAGACGGGCGGTGGAGAAGCGACCCCGATCGGAGACGTGAATCTGTTTGATCGGCTCGGCGCGGCGGGAAATCTCCTGCCAGACGCCCAGCCGCTGATAGATCTGCCGTGAACCGAAGGACAGCGCCGATGAACGGGCGTCGTAACTCGGTTGCCAACTGTCGCCGGGGGCGAACGGTTCGATCAGGACGATCTTCCAGCCGCGCGCCTTGGCCCCAGCCTGCAAGGCCAGCGCCAGACTGGCGCCGACCAGACCGCCGCCGATGATTGCCAGGTTGACTCGACTCATGCCGCGTGTGTCCGTGCTTGCGCCATCAGCGCTTCGATCTCGGCGACGGTTTTCGGTACGCCGCTGGTCAATATTTCACAACCGGTCTTGGTCACTACCACGTCATCCTCGATGCGCACGCCAATGCCGCGCCATTTCTTTGCTACGTGCTGGTTGTCCGGGGCGATGTAGATGCCCGGCTCCACGGTCAGCGCCATGCCGACCTCCAGCACCCGCCATTCGCCGCCGACCTTGTATTCGCCGACGTCGTGTACATCCATGCCCAGCCAGTGCCCGGCACGGTGCATGTAAAACGCTTTGTAAGCTTCGGTCGCGATCAATTCGTCGACCTCGCCTTGCAGCAATCCAAGTTTCACCAGCCCCGTGGTAATCACCCGAACCGTGGCTTCGTGCGCCTGATTCCAGTTTTTGTTCGGGGCGATTTCAGCGAATGCGGCTTCCTGCGAGGCCAGCACCAACTCGTAAATCGCTTTTTGCTCTGGCGAGAACTTGCCGTTGACCGGCCAGGTGCGAGTGATGTCGCTGGCGTAGCAGTCGATTTCGCAACCGGCGTCGATCAATACCAGATCGCCGTCCTTGAGCAGCGCGTCATTCTGCTGGTAATGCAGGATGCAGCTGTTGCGTCCGGCGGCGACAATCGAGCCGTAAGCCGGCATCTTCGCCCCGCCCTTGCGAAACTCGTAATCGAGCTCGGCTTCCAGGCTGTACTCGTACAGTCCCGGCCGGCTGGCCTGCATCGCGCGGACATGCGCCTGAGCGGAAATCCGCGCTGCTTCGCGCATCACCTTCACTTCTGCCGCCGATTTATACAGGCGCATGTCATGCAGCAGGTGATCCAGGGCAACGAATTCGTTCGGCGGCTGGGCGCCGAGGTGCGCCTTGGAGCGGATCACGTTGATCCAGTCCATCAGGTGGCGATCGAACTCCGGGTTGCTGCCCATCGCCGAATACACCCGATCGCGGCCTTCGATCAGGCCCGGCAGGATGTCGTCGATGTCGGTAATCGGGAACGCGTCGTCGGCGCCGTAATCACGGATTGCACCTTCCTGCCCGGCGCGCAGACCGTCCCACAACTCGCGTTCGGCGTTGCGTTCACGGCAGAACAGCACGTACTCGCCATGCTCGCGGCCGGGCATCAGGACGATGACCGCCTGCGGCTCGGGGAATCCACTGAGGTACTGAAAGTCACTGTCCTGACGATAGACGTGCTCGACGTCGCGGTTGCGGATCGCGACTGCGGCGGCGGGCAGGATCGCGATGCTGTTGGGTTCCATCTGCGCCATCAGGGCCTTGCGGCGACGGCTGTATTCCGCTTTGGGGATATGGGTCATGGGCAGATGGCTTTCCCTGGCACGCGATTAATGCAGCGACGGCTTGGCGGCTGGCGGCACGTCGGCTTTCTTGGTTTCCGAGAACAGCAGCAGCGGCGCGACGCGCAGATACTCCATGACTTCCATGTAGTCGGTTTCGCCGTCTTCGGACTCTTCCAGGGCATCTTGCACCTGGGAAATCGCCGCCAGATCCTGCAGCACTTCGGTCGCTTCGGTGCTGAGCATGCTGCTGTCGCGGCAGTTCAGGCCGAAACCGCTGAGGAAGCCCTGGCACCATTGGCCCAGTGCAGCGGCGCGGTCGGCCAGCGGCGCATCATCGGTCGGCAGCAGCAGAACGACGGTCACGTCGCTGCCAGTCAACTCACCCTTGACCATTTCTTGCAGGCCGATCAGGGCGTTGCGGACGTTGTCCTGGATATCGCCTTCGAGCAGTTCGGCGGCGTCGATCAACCAGCCTTCGTTATCGAAGCCGGCGCCGGCGCAGCTGCGGCCGAGCAGCAGGCCATGCAGTTCGGCAGGCGAGACGTTGTGGCCGCTGGCAGTCAGCAGGGTGGCAAAGGCTTGGTACGGGGAATTCGCAATGGTCATGGGCAGCTAGGCGCCAGACGGCGCTATGTCTAGAATGAAGGCCTTGTATCCTACATCGACAGACTCGCCAAGACTATTAAAGGCTGTCCGCCAGCTATCCCATCAGACAGACTCCGACTCAGTGGACACAATGGAAGACACCGACCTGCAAGCGCTGATGGCCAGACTCGAACTGCTGATTAGTCGAGTGGAGCAACTTAAGAGTCAAAACGCACTCTTACTAGCTCAGGAAAAGACCTGGCGCGAGGAACGCGCTCACCTCATTGAAAAAAACGAAATCGCCCGGCGTAAGGTCGAATCGATGATTTCGCGCCTCAAGGCCCTGGAGCAAGACTCATGAGTTCAAGCAATAGCGTTACCGTGCAGATCCTCGATAAAGAATATTCGATCATCTGCCCCCAGGAAGAACGCAGCAATCTGGTCAGCGCCGCCCGCTACCTGGACGGCAAGATGCGCGAGATCCGCAGCAGCGGCAAAGTCATCGGCGCCGACCGTATCGCCGTGATGGCCGCGCTGAATATCACCCACGACCTCTTGCACAAAGAAGAGCGCCCGGACATCCAGGCCAGCGGCTCGACCCGTGAACAGGTGCGCGACTTGCTCGATCGTGTCGATCTGGTGCTGGCGACCGATCCGGACGTCACCAAGGGCTGATTCGCCGGGCCGCTTGAGGTATACTCGCGGCACTCCCTGGGGTGCTTGCCAGTTGACGATGTCCCTGAGCCGATTTGCACTACCCTGGAGGTTGCACGTTGGGCTGGTGTGCATGTCCGCCAGACGGAAAGCCTTAAAGTCTACTGCATCCTCCACCTTGAACTTTCGGGTTCAAGGGCTAAGTTGACAGCGGTTCATCCGGGGAGCCTGATTCGAATCCGATGCCGGTTTTTGCCGGCATCGGATTTTTTATGCGTGCGTTTTCGCCCTCACCTGCCGAAGCCGAACCATGACCGAACCTGCGCTGCTGCCCCGCCCGCAACTCCGTCGCCTGCTGCGCAAGACGCGCCGCGCATTGACCCCGGGCGAACAACGCCAGGCCGCCAAAGGCCTGTTCCGCCAACTGGCGCAAGACCCGCACTTTCGCCGGGCCAGACACATTTCCCTGTACCTGCCCACCGACGGTGAAATCGACCCGCGCCTGCTGCTGCGCGAAGCCCAGCGGCGCGGCAAGGCCACCTACCTGCCAGTGCTCAGTGCCTGGCCGCGAACCAAAATGGTGTTCCAGCGGATTCGCCCGGGCGACAGGCTCAAGCCCAATCGCTTTCGCATTCTCGAACCGCGAGCCAATCTGGCTCAGCAACGCAGGATCTGGACCCTGGATCTGGTGCTGTTGCCACTGGTTGGGTTTGACGATGTCGGCGGACGGCTGGGGATGGGCGGCGGATTCTACGACCGCAGTCTGGCCTACCTGGCCCGGCGCAAAAACTGGCGCAAGCCGACGTTGCTGGGGCTGGCCCATGAATGTCAGAAGGTCGAACGCCTGGCGCAGGCCAGCTGGGATGTACCGTTGCAGGGCACGGTCACCGATAAGGCGTGGTATTTCGCAGGGTAGACGCCGCGCGGGTCAGCGGCGTCGGGAAGGCTGTTTCAGCGCTTGAACGCGGTCGACTGTTGGACCTGTTGCGCGACTTCAATCGGCGCATCGGTCTTGCTCGTCCACAGACTTTGCGCATAACCGGTGGTTACGACGCCGAGGCCGAACAAAATAACCAAAGTCCATAGCAAATCCGGTTTGCGTTTCATCGATTGCCCCCCTCAAGGCACATCATCACGATGACAGCAGCGGTTTCCGTTCGTAGGCCGTGCAGCAGCGTCAAGCTTTAAAGGCCGGCATTTTGCGACAACGTGAACCCGGGCGCAAATGCTGACGTCAACCGACCGTCGGTTTGTCATAAAATTGCCCGACAACCTGTCCAATCACCGCTTGAGGAGCAAAAGACATGGCCTATTGGCTGATGAAATCCGAGCCGGACGAACTCTCGATCAAAGGCCTGGAGACACTCGGAAAAGCGCGCTGGGACGGGGTTCGCAACTATCAGGCGCGCAATTTCCTGCGGGCGATGGAGGTCGGGGATGAGTTCTTTTTCTACCACTCCAGTTGCCCGGAGCCGGGGATTGCCGGAATCGGCAGGATTATTCAGGCAGCGTACCCGGATCCCACCGCACTGGACCCCGAAAGCCATTACTTCGACCCGAAAGCCACGCCCGAGAAAAACGCCTGGAGTGCAATCGATGTTGCACACGTCGAGACCTTTGCCCGGGTGCTGAAACTGGATTATCTGAAGCAGCAGACCGCACTGGCCGAGATGCCGCTGGTGCAAAAAGGCAGCCGTCTTTCGGTCATGCCGGTGACCGCCGAACAGTGGGCCGTCGTGCTCGGTTTGCGCTGAGAACTCTCCGGTCACGGTTTTTTACCCGAAAAAAGGGCTAGGCTTGGCGCTCATTTGACTGACATCAAGCGAGTGAAACGCTTGAACAGTCAGACTGGACGCCACAGCCGCAGGATGCCCCCATGTCGACGCACAGCCGTTCTTCACTTCTATATGCCGGTTCGCTCCTGGTGTTACTCGCCGCCGCGGGTGGCCTCGGTTACTGGATGTCGATCAGCAGCCGGCTGGTCGAGGGGCTGTCGATGGGCAACGGGCGCCTGGAAGCAACCGAGGTGCAGATCGCCAGCAAGACGCCCGGGCGCCTGGCCGAGGTGCTGGTGGATGAAGGCGACAAGGTCAGCAAAGGACAACTGCTGGCGCGCATGGACACCCGCACCCTCGAAGCCCAGCGCAATCAGGCCGAAGCCGAAGTCCTGCGCGCCCGGGAGAATCTCAACGCCGCTCAGGCCAATGTGCAGTTGCGTCAGAGTGAGCTGCTGCTGGCCCAGCAAGAGCTCGGCCGCTCGCAGTCACTGTTCAAGCACGGTTACGTCAGCGCGCAGATCATCGATCAACTGCAGTCGCGAATTGGCACCGGCAACGCTGCGGTGACCGCAGCCCGCGCCCAGGTATCTGCCGTCAGCGCAACAATCGGCGCAGCGCAGGCGCAGGTGGCGCAGCTGACCAGCGAAATCGACGACAGCCTTCTGCGCGCGCCGATTGATGGCGTGATCCAGCTGCGCATGGCCGAACCCGGCGAAGTGCTGGGTGCCGGCGGCCGGGTCTTGTTGCTGATCGATCCCAACGATCAGTACATGAACCTCTATCTGTCAGCCGCGGTGGCTGGGCGCCTGGCGGTGGGCGATGACGCTCGCGTGCTGCTCGATGCCTTGCCCGATAACCCGCTGCCGGCAAAAATCAGCTTCGTCGCAGCCAAATCGCAGTTCACTCCCAAAGAGGTCGAGACCCGCGACGAGCGACAAAAACTGGTGTTCCGCGTCAAGTTGCGCCTGACCCAGCCCAGCGCCGTGCCACAGGCCAAGCCCGGCATGCCCGGCGCCGGCTATGTGCGCATCGCCCCCGTCGAATGGCCGGCCAATCTGCAATGAGCAGCCTTGCGGTTCAAGCGAACGGTATCGCCCACCGCTACGGCAAACAGCAAGCGCTGAAGGAGATCGCCTTCAGCCTGCCCGCCGGAACCCGCTGCGGGTTGATCGGCCCCGATGGCGCGGGCAAGTCCAGCCTGTTGGGGTTGATCGCCGGCGTGAAAACCCTGCAACAAGGGCAACTGCAAGTGCTCGGAGGCGCGATCCAGGATCGCCGGCATCGCGACACACTCTATGCACGCATCGCCTTCATGCCGCAGGGTCTGGGCGGCAACCTGTACCCCGAGCTGTCGATCCGCGAGAACATTCAGTTCTTCTCGACGCTGTTTGGCCTGTCTAGGGCTGAAAGCGAGCAACGCATGCACAGCCTGTTGCTCGCGACCGACTTGCTGAAATTTGCCGAGCGCCCCGCCGGCAAGTTGTCCGGCGGCATGAAGCAGAAACTCGGGCTGTGCTGCGCGCTGATCCATGAGCCCGACCTGTTGATCCTCGATGAGCCGACTACTGGCGTCGACCCGCTCTCGCGCCGGCATTTCTGGGAGCTGGTCGACGATGTGCGCAGCCAGCGCCCGCAACTGACGCTGCTGGTCGCCACGGCGTATATGGAAGAAGCCGAGCAATTCGAGCATTGCCTGATGCTCGACGCCGGCCAGTTGATCGCCACCGGCCTGAGCCGCGAGCTGGCGGCCGTCACCCCCAGCGGCAAACTCGATGACGCCTTTACCCATTTCCAGGGTGACAGCCAGCACGACGCTCAACCGCTGGTGATTCCACCGCGCACCGGCGACAGCAACGACATCGCCATCCAAGCCCACGACCTGACGCTGCGCTTCGGCGATTTCACCGCCGTGGATCACGTCAGTTTTGCCATTGGCCGTGGCGAGATTTTCGGTTTTCTTGGCTCCAACGGCTGCGGCAAGACCACCACCATGAAAGTCCTGACCGGGCTGATGCCGGCCAGCGAAGGCAGTGCGACGCTGCTCGGTAACCCGGTAAACGCCAAGGATCTGGCCACGCGCAAGCGGGTCGGGTTCATGTCGCAGAGCTTTTCGCTGTATGGCGAACTCAGTGTGCGACAGAACCTCGAACTGCACGCGCGGCTGTTCGACCTGCCCAAAACCGAGAGCGCACAGCGCATCGAGGCATTGATTCAGCGCTTCAATCTGCTCGCGGTCGCCGACCAGCCATCCGGGGCATTGCCATTGGGGCTGCGCCAGCGTCTGTCGCTGGCGGTGGCAGTGCTGCACCGCCCGGAAGTGCTGATCCTCGACGAGCCGACCTCCGGCGTCGATCCGGCAGCCCGCGATGACTTCTGGCGACTGTTGATCGAGTTGTCCCGCGAACAGGGCGTAACGATCTTCCTCTCCACGCACTTCATGAACGAAGCGCAGCGCTGCGACCGCATCTCGCTGATGCACGCGGGCAAGGTCCTCGCCTGCGACACCCCGGCGGCGCTGCAACGCCAGTTTGCGGGAGAGACGCTGGAAGCGGCCTTCGTCACTTGCCTGGAACAGGCTCAGGGCGCTCAGCCACCAGCGCCTGCGGCCGAACCGCAAATGGCGCCGCCGAGCGCAGCGACAACACCGCTGCCCCGCCACGGTTTCAGCCTCGGTCGCCTGCTGGCGGTGGCCCGTCGCGAAGGCAAGGAACTGCTGCGCGACAAGGTGCGCATGGCATTCGCGCTGGCGGGGGCGATTTTCATGATGGTGATTTTCGGCTACGGGATTTCCCTGGACGTGGAAAACCTCGCGTTCGCCGTGTACGACCAGGATCAGACGCCGCAGAGCCGGGCTTATCTTGAGGCGTTTCGCGGCTCCCGCTACTTCGACGAACAGCCGGCCATCCACGATCCACAGGAACTGCACCGGCGCCTGCAACGCTCGGAAATCAAACTGGCACTGGAAATCCCGCCCGGATTCGGCCGCGATTTGTACGCCGGGCGCCAACCCGCTGTGGCGGCGTGGCTGGATGGCGGCATGCCGTTTCGCGCCGAAACCAGCCGCAACTATGTTGAAGCCGTGCACCTGGCCAATCTGCAACAACTGGCCGAGCAAAGCAGCCCCGCGCTGGCCCACCCGACAGCGGCCAGTCTGGAAACCCGTTTTCGCTATAACCAGGACGTGGTCAGCGTCAACGCCATCGGCCCCGGGGTCATGGCGCTGATCCTCGCCTTCATTCCTGCGATGCTGACGGCGTTGGGCATCGTGCGCGAAAAGGAGTTGGGCTCGATCACCAATTTCTACGCCACGCCCCTGACCCGCTTGGAGTTTCTGCTGGGCAAGCAGGCGCCGTACCTGCTGGTCAGTCTGGTCAACCTCGCGGTGCTGGTGGCGATGAATCGCTGGCTGTTCGGCGTGCCGTTCAAGGGCAGCCTGCTGACACTGGCATTCGGCGGCCTGCTGTACGTGCTGGCGACCACCAGCATGGGCCTGCTGATTTCGGCGTTCACCCGCACACAAATCGCCGCGATCCTCGGCACCATGATCATCACCAGCTTGCCGACCATCCAGTTCTCCGGGCTGATCGTGCCGCGCTCGTCGCTGGAGGGTGCGGCCGCGGTGATGGGCATGCTGTTTCCGGCGGGGCACTTCCTCGACATCGCGGTGGGCACGTTCACCAAAGCGCTGGACGTGCGTCAGCTGTGGCCGCAGTGCCTGGCGCTGTTCGGGTTCTTTGTCGGGTTCACCGGGCTGAGCCTGATCATGCTGAAAAAGCAGGAGGCCTGATGCACAAGTTCGCACATATCCTGCGCCTGGGCCTCAAGGAACTGACCAGCCTGCGCCATGACAGCGTGTTGCTGCTGTTTCTGTTCTACGCCTTTACCGTGGCGATCTACATGCCCGCTGCGGGTTCGGTGATTGGCGTACACAACGCCAGCGTGGCCATCGTCGACGAAGACCACAGCGCCCTCTCGCGCCAGTTGGCCCAAGCCCTGCAGCCGCCGGAGTTCCAGACGCCGGTGCTGTTGCCTTACCCTCAGCTGGACCAGGTGATGGACAGCGGTCAATACACCTTCGTCATCAACATCCCGGCGGGCTTTCAAACCGATCTGCTGGCGGCGCGGCAACCGGCGATTCAGGTCAATGTCGACGCCACGGCCATGAGCCAGGCGTTCATGGGCGCTGGCTACATTGGCCGGATCTTTCAACGCGAGTTACTCGACTATGCAGATCAGGGTGAAGCAGCGACCAAGGCGCCGCTGCTACTGACTACTCGCGCGCTGTTCAACACCAATCTGGAGGGTGGCTGGTTTCTGGCGGTGATTCAGATCGTCAACAACATCACCATTCTGGCGATCATCCTCACCGGCACGGCGCTGCTGCGCGAACGCGAACACGGCACGCTCGACCATTTGCTGGTGCTGCCGCTGACGGCGCTGGAAATCATGCTGGCGAAAATCTGGAGCAACCTGCTGGTGGTGGTGCTGTGCACCTGGTTGTCGTTGGAAGTGGTGGTCAAAGGCCTGCTGGGCGTGCCATTGGCCGGCTCGATGAGCCTGTTTTTACTGGTGACGGCGGTTTATCTGTTTGCCAGCACCGCGCTGGGCATCTTTCTGGCGACGCTGGCGCGTTCGACGCCGCAGTTCGGCCTGCTGGCGATTCCAGTGATCATCCCGATGTTGCTGCTGTCGGGCGGCAGCACACCGCTGGACAGCATGCCGCAATGGTTGCAGTGGGTGATGCAGGGCTCGCCGTCCACGCACTTTGTCAGCCTCAGCGCCGCGATTCTGTTTCGCGACGCCGGGCTGAGCGTGGTCTGGCCGGACTTGCTGGCGCTGACGGCCATCGGCCTGCTGTTCTTCCTCATCGCGCTGGCACGCTTTCGCAGGAGCCTGGCGTCCTGAACAGCCGCCAGCGTGGTTACTGAATGATCAGGTTGTTGAACAGCAGATCTTCAACCACCGGCTTGCCGGTCTCGTCATTCATCACTTGCTGGGTCTGCTTCAGGGCTTCCTGACGCAGCTTTTCCTTGCCTTCGATGCTGCCCATCGCCTCGGTGGTCTGCTGAGTGAACAGCGCCACCAGTTGATTGCGGATCAGCGGCTCGTTGGCCTTGACCAGTTTGGTCGCCTCTTCACCGGTCACACGCAGCGCCACGTCGGCCTTGTAGACCTTCAGCTTCGGCGTGCCGTCCAGCCCGTAATTGCCCACGAACGGCGGGCTCAGGGTGATGTAGTTGACTTTCGGCGCCTCGCCTTCTTTGGCTTCTTCGGCCAGCGCTGCCACAGGCAGAGACAGGGCCAGCAACAACATGATCCACGCTTTCACAATTCGCTCCTTATCCGGTTTGCGGCCTAGCATAACGACCCGCCGCGCAAGCACAAGCTTATGGCTGACTATCAGGGCCGGGCATGCTCGTTGACCCGTTGACTGACATACCTACACTTATCGGCCATCACTCCCAAAGGAATAGCCCTGATGAAAGCCTTGCTGTGCAAAGCCTTCGGCCCTGCCGAATCGCTGGTGCTGGAAGACGTCGCCAGTCCTGTCGCGAAGAAGAACGAAATCCTGCTGGAGGTGCACGCCGCCGGGGTCAACTTCCCGGACACGCTGATCATCGAGGGCAAGTACCAGTTCAAGCCGCCCTTCCCGTTTTCCCCTGGGGGCGAAGCGGCTGGGGTGGTCAGCGGCGTCGGTGAAAAGGTCAGCCATCTGAAAGTGGGCGACCGGGTCATGGCCCTGACCGGCTGGGGCAGCTTCGCCGAACAGGTCGCGGTGCCGGGCTACAACGTGCTGCCGATCCCGCCGTCGATGGATTTCAACACCGCCGCCGCGTTCAGCATGACCTACGGCACTTCGATGCACGCCCTCAAGCAACGGGCCAACCTGCAACCGGGCGAGACCCTGCTGGTGCTCGGCGCTTCCGGTGGCGTCGGCCTGGCGGCAGTGGAGATCGGCAAAGCCATGGGTGCCCGGGTCATCGCCGCCGCCAGCAGCGCGGAAAAACTTGCCGTGGCCAAGGCTGCCGGTGCCGATGAACTGATCAACTACAGCGAAACCAGCCTCAAGGATGAAATCAAACGCCTCACCGATGGCCAGGGCGCCGACGTGATCTACGACCCGGTCGGCGGCGACCTGTTCGACCAGGCCATCCGCGCCATCGCCTGGAACGGCCGCCTGCTGGTGGTCGGCTTCGCCAGCGGACGCATCCCCGAACTGCCGGTCAACCTCGCGCTGCTCAAAGGTGCAGCCGTGCTCGGCGTGTTCTGGGGCTCCTTCGCCCAGCGCCAGCCACAGGACAACGCAGCAAACTTCCAGCAACTGTTCGGCTGGTTCGCCGAAGGCAAGCTGAAACCGCTGGTGTCGCAGGTGTACCCGCTGAGCAACGCGGCGCAGGCGATCAACGATCTGGGGCAGCGCAAGGCGGTGGGCAAGGTGGTGGTGCAGGTGCGCTGAGTTTTTCCCGGCCGGCGCCCCTTGGAGCCGGCCCGGTTCGCGCCAGGCAGCAACACAGCTTCACTCTCTGCGGCGCTGGTTATCAAAGCAACTCACGAACCTCTCCCGGCAGAAAACTCATGTATCTCCGCATGGGGGCCTCCCGGCAGCCTCTGACGATCATCGGTACGCGCCGATTCATCCTGGCGATGATTGCCAGACGTTGATCATCGGCCAACTGACTCTTGTGGATCGCGTTCGAAAGGTAAGCGCGGGTGTAATGAAACACGTCCGCGTCGACCCAGGCGTACTCAGGCATGTTCCTGAAACTGCCATTGATGACATGACACTTCACTGACTTCAGCCACTGATTGAGATGGATCGGCTCGTCCCGGCCCAGTCGAAAGAGCATCGGTGCCACCACGGGCTGTTCTGCAGGCCGCCCGTCTTCAGCCGTCCAGGGCTTGAAGCGCCACTGTGTTATTGCATCTTTGACCGCCTCAGCCAGATCAGGGTGATCACTTTGCACAATGCTGATCGCGCTGACCGAACCATCCGCCTTGACGACAAAACTGACCCTGACTTCGCCTTCGACCCCGGCCCTGTGCAACAGCTTCGGGTAGATCGGCTTGGGATTGTTTTCCGGTATGAGTAGCCCTTCCGCTGCCAGCGCAAGACTGAAGATCGTCAATAAAAGCCCAGCAAAGAACCACCGCATGATCTCGCCCCTTCCCGATTGAGATGCCTGTCCGGCAACAACAGAAAGGTTACGGAGCACTGCCTGTTAACTGAATGGCGCAGCTTCGCTATTGAATGCAGGACATTTCTCGATCCTGACAAGAAAACAGGCGAACGCCCTGCGCAACGGGCTTCAGGTACATTTTCTGACGGATGTTTAGCCGCCACTGGTCGCTGCCGCGTCGCCCGGCAACAAATGTTCCTGAACCTTCAGACTGCGAGACGGAATCAGCCGTCCCTTGTCATCGAAGCGCAAAACGATCAGCCAGTCGAAGACTTCATCCGGCCATCTTTCCTGGCCCATCAGCGCTGTGGGATCGCCACCAAAGGCCTTGAGCAGTTTATTGATGTGGCCGTGGTGCCAGGCGATCAGCACCGTTTGCGCCTGATTGCTCTTGCGCAACAGTTTGACCAATTGATGCAGATCGCCATTGACGTAGGGCTGCTCGATCGCGAGGTTCAGGCGTTGGGCCAGCGGGGTCAGGGTCAGGCGCGAGCGCGAACTCTCCGGGGTGTCGCCTGCAGCGATCAAACGCTGCGGGGTGAGCGCTTGGCCGTCGAGTTGCAGCGCAGAGAAATAGTCGACGTAGGCGGCTGCACGCTGTTCGCCCCGGGCGTTGAGCACAGATCCGACATCCGGTTTTTCCGCATGCCGGATGATCAGCACCGTGGCGTTGCGCAGGCCGGAATGGGAAGGATGATCGGTGACGATCAATGTCAGCAGCACAACGGCGAGCCCCGCCGCCACCAAGAACCTCGGCACCAACATGCGAACCTTCAGGGCCATTTCCTATCTCTGCTGATCAATTGGCTGAACGGGCCGCGAGTCTATGCCACACCCTGTTGATAAGTGGTGAAAACGTCGTGTTTTTACAGCTGAGCGACAGGTTCGTAAAAGAACATGCGACTTCCAACATTTTCCGCTGTTTTGCCGATGCGAACCGGTGCTATTTTCGGTAACGAAACTGTAACATTCGCATCCGCAGTCAAAACAAGAAATCTGGAGCTCTTGAATGTTTGCTTTCTTTCGTCCTGCCGCACATCAGGCTCCATTGCCTGAAGAAAAAATAGACAGCACTTACCGACGCCTGCGCTGGCAGATCTTCGCCGGTATCTTCTTTGGCTACGCGGGTTACTACCTGCTGCGCAAAAACTTCTCGCTGGCCATGCCGTACCTGATCGACGAAGGCTACAGCCGTGGCGATCTGGGTCTGGCGATGTCGGCCATTGCCATCGCCTACGGTCTGTCCAAGTTCCTGATGGGGCTGGTCTCCGACCGTTCCAATCCGCGTTACTTCCTGCCGTTCGGCTTGCTGGTGTCGGCCGGGGTGATGTTCATTTTCGGTTTCGCGCCGTGGGCGACGTCCAGCGTGACCATGATGTTCATCCTGCTGTTCATCAACGGCTGGGCCCAGGGCATGGGCTGGCCGCCGAGCGGGCGCACCATGGTGCACTGGTGGTCGCAGAAGGAACGGGGCGGCGTGGTCTCGGTGTGGAACGTGGCGCATAACGTCGGCGGCGGTCTGATCGGCCCGCTGTTCCTGATCGGCATGGGCCTGTTCAATGACTGGCACGCAGCGTTCTACGTCCCGGCAGCGGTAGCGCTGGGCGTAGCGGTGTTTGCCTTCATTACCATGCGCGACACCCCGCAATCGGTCGGCCTGCCGCCGATCGAGAAGTACAAGAACGATTACCCGGAAGGCTACGACGCCAGCCACGAAGACGAATTCAGCGCCAAGGAAATCTTCGTCAAATACGTGCTGCGCAACAAAATGCTCTGGTACATCGCCATGGCCAACGTCTTCGTCTACCTGCTGCGCTACGGCGTACTGGACTGGGCGCCGACCTACCTCAAAGAAGCCAAGCACTTCGACGTCGACAAGACTTCGTGGGCTTACTTCTTCTACGAGTGGGCGGGCATTCCGGGCACGCTGCTGTGCGGCTGGATGTCGGACAAGATCTTCCGTGGCAACCGTGGCCTGACCGGCATGGTGTTCATGGCACTCGTGACCGTGGCGACGCTGGTGTACTGGCTGAACCCGGCCGGCAACCCGACCGTGGACATGATCGCGCTGTTCTCGATCGGTTTTCTGATCTACGGCCCGGTGATGCTGATCGGTCTGCAGGCGCTGGAGCTGGCACCGAAAAAAGCCGCCGGCACGGCAGCAGGCTTCACCGGTCTGTTCGGCTATCTGGGCGGTTCGGTCGCGGCGAGTGCGGCGATGGGTTATACCGTTGACCACTTCGGCTGGGACGGTGGTTTTGTCCTGCTGGTGGGCGCTTGCCTGCTGTCGATGGCCTTCCTGGCCCCGACGCTATGGCACAAGCAAGTCGCCAGTCAGAGCCGCGAAGCCGTCGCCTGATCGGCTTTTGCCTGACAGCGCTTGAGCCGCGCCTCCAGATTTCGATCCGGCATGGCGTGGCTGCGCAGGGCGTGGGCGGTCTGCTCGACATAATCGCGAGTGGTGCCGTAGCGCCCGCAAGCGCTTTCGAACACCTGACTCAGCACATGATCCGGCAAGTTGCCGGCATAGCTGGGCAGGTGTCGCTCCAGAACAAACCCCAACGCCTGAACCTGACTGCCATCTTCGAGCCGGCAGTTCAGCCAGTGCGGGCGATAGGACGGGAACGGCATCTCGCGTTTCCACAGCGCGTACAGCGCAGCGTCGAGATTCTCTTCCGGCAGCCGATAGGCGAAGCCGCTGCACGAACCGCCACGATCCAGACCGAACACCAGCCCGGGCATTTCCGGCGTTCCACGATGCTCATGCGACCACAGGTACAAGCCGCGATGGTAACCGTGGACTCGCCCGCGCACCCGCTCCACCGCCGTGCACTCCGGGCGCCAGATCAGCGAGCCGTAAGCAAACAGCCACACCGGCCCACCCTTGTGGCGCGCCATGGTCGATTGCATCGAGACGAGAAGTTGTTCGTGGGTCAGCTGCGGTCCCAGATCGAGCCGCGGAGGGTAAGCCAGATTCACAAAAGCAGATTCAATGGCTGTCATGACGGAAGTGTTCGGCCCCGCAAGTATTACAAGATGTAAGCACAATTCGCTTGATAGAACATATAGCAGTAACTGTAAAACGAAAAGTGCTAAAGGATGTATGACCCGCCTGACAACGATAATGCGGGATCATCTGCCCGGTTATCCGGTTTTATATAGCCTAATACCCTTGCAGCAATATCTTAAATACCCGAATGAAATATGCATAAGCCTTCGCTTGTTCAGGTTTCGTTCATGAAGGCGCGGGAAACTCCCTACTAGAATGTCGGACTTTCTTTCTTCTCCGTCGCTGAACGCCTACGTATAACGGCCTTCCTCTGGCGCAAGCCATCCCGTTTAACCGAGGCTGCACAATGAACATCCGAAGACTTCTGACCGTATTGCTGATGACTCAGACCGGCCATGCATTGGCCGCGGACGATGCGCAGGACACGGGCTTCTGGTATGCCCAGACCAGCGTCTACACCCGACATTATTCGCCCGACCCCGAGCACAATAATCATCAGGACTTGATCGGCATCGAACGCAATCAGGCTTCGGGCTGGGTCTTTGGCGGGGCAACTTTCCGTAATTCGTTCCGCCAGCGCTCGAACTACGCCTATGCCGGCAAGCGCTACGACAGCAGTGAGTATCCGGTGTATTTGAAAGTCACGGGCGGGCTGTTGCAGGGTTATCGCGGTGATAACAAGGACAAGATCCCGTTGAACCGCTATGGCGTTGCGCCAGTGATCATTCCGTCCGTCGGGACTCACTACGGCCCATTGGCCGCCGAGCTGGTGTTTCTCGGCGCCAATGCGGCGATGGTGACTAGCGGCGTACGTTTCTAGGGACGGGGCTCAAGAGCGCGGCGCGTAGGCAAATACGTCGGCGCGCATCTGGTGCGCATCCATCCCCGCTTCCACCAGCGCATCCAGCGTGCCGTAGACCATCGCCGGCGAACCGCTGGCGTAGACGTGCAGGGCCTTCAGATCGGCGAAGTCCTCGCACACGGCCTGGTGCAACATCCCGCAGCGCCCTTCCCAACCGCACTGGTCGCTGACCACTTTGTGCAGGAACAGATTGGGCAGCTTCAGCCATTCGTCCCAATGCTCGATGTCGTAGAAATCTTCCGGGCGACGCACGCCCCAGTACAGATGCACCGGGTGTTTGAAGCCGTTGGCGCGGCAGTGTTCGATCAGGCTGTGGATCTGGCCCATGCCGGTGCCGGCGGCGATCAGCACCAGCGGCCCGTCAGGCAATTCGGCAAGATGCGTGTCGCCGAACGGCAGTTCGACGCGCACCAGCGGGTTGCGCTGCAGTTGCTCGATCAGGCTCAGTGCACTGGCTTCGCGGGCCAGTACGTGAATTTCCAGATCCCGTCCGCCGTGCGGTGCCGAGGCCATGGAGAACGCTGACTTTTCACCGTTCTCGCGCTCGATCATCAGGTACTGCCCGGCGTGATAACGCGGTGGCTTGCCGGCCGGCGCACGCAGGCGCACGCGCCAGGTGTCGCCGCCGACGTCCCGGCATTCGATGACCTGACACGACAGGCTGCGCACCGGCAGTTCTCCCAGCGCGAGCACGCCATCCCACAGCAGGACGCAGTCTTCCAGCGGCTCGGCTATGCAAGTGTAGAACTCGCCGTGGTCCTGCACCTTGCCGGCCTGTTCGACCCGGCCTTCCACCAGCAGCGCCGCACACACGTGGCAATTGCCGTTGCGGCAGCTTTGCGGGCAGTCGTAGCCCAGGCGCCGCGCACCATCGAGAATCCGCTCACCGGGCCGTATCTCAAGCACCGCTCCGGAGGGCTGCAGGGTTACACGCATCAATCTATTCCTAACTGATTCCAGATGGCATCGATCCGCTGGGTGACGGCGTCGTCCTTGACGATCACACGGCCCCACTCGCGAGTGGTTTCGCCCGGCCACTTGTGGGTGGCATCCAGGCCCATTTTCGAGCCCAGGCCCGAGACCGGCGAGGCGAAGTCGAGGTAGTCGATCGGCGTGTTGTCGATCATCACCGTATCGCGCTTGGGGTCCATGCGCGTGGTGATGGCCCAGATCACGTCGTTCCAGTCGCGGGCATTGATATCGTCGTCAGTGACGATAACGAACTTGGTGTACATGAACTGTCGCAAAAACGACCAGACACCGAGCATCACGCGCTTGGCATGCCCCGGATACGACTTCTTCATCGTCACCACGGCCATGCGGTACGAGCAGCCTTCCGGCGGCAGGTAGAAGTCGGTGATTTCCGGGAACTGCTTCTGCAGGATCGGCACGAACACTTCATTCAGCGCAACGCCAAGGATCGCCGGCTCATCCGGCGGACGACCGGTGTAGGTGCTGTGATAGATCGGCTTGATCCGGTGGGTAATGCGCTCGACGGTGAACACCGGGAAGCTGTCGACTTCGTTGTAGTAACCAGTATGGTCGCCGTACGGGCCTTCGTCGGCCATTTCGCCCGGATGGATCACGCCTTCGAGGATGATCTCGGCAGTGGCCGGCACTTGCAGGTCGTTGCCACGGCACTTGACCAGCTCGGTGCGATTGCCGCGCAACAGGCCGGCGAAAGCGTATTCGGAGAGACTGTCCGGCACCGGCGTCACGGCGCCGAGGATGGTCGCCGGGTCGGCGCCCAGCGCGACCGACACCGGGAACGGCTGGCCCGGATGCTTTTCGCACCACTCGCGGAAGTCCAGCGCGCCGCCACGGTGGCTGAGCCAGCGCATGATTACCTTGTTGCGGCCGATCACTTGCTGACGGTAAATACCGAGGTTCTGGCGCTCCTTGTTCGGGCCTTTGGTGACGGTCAGGCCCCAGGTGATCAGCGGGCCGACGTCGCCGGGCCAGCAGGTCTGCACCGGCAGCATCGCCAGGTCGACGTCGTCACCTTCGATAACCACTTCCTGGCACACCGCGTCTTTGACGACTTTCGGTGCCATCGAAATGATCTTGCGGAAGATCGGCAGTTTCGACCACGCGTCCTTCAAGCCCTTCGGCGGCTCCGGCTCCTTGAGGAAGGCCAGCAGCTTGCCGATCTCGCGCAGTTCGCTGACCGACTCGGCGCCCATGCCCATGGCCACCCGCTCGGGCGTGCCGAACAGGTTGCCGAGCACCGGAATGTCGTAACCGGTGGGCTTCTCGAACAGCAGCGCCGGGCCCTTGGCCCGCAGCGTGCGATCGCACACCTCGGTCATCTCCAGCACCGGCGAGACGGGAATCTGGATGCGTTTCAACTCTCCGCGCTGCTCAAGCTGCTGCACGAAATCCCGAAGATCCTTGAATTTCATTGACGATGGCACCCTCAAAATAGGCGTACATCCTACCTGCTATGCAGCCCTGTGGCAGCCTGTCGCTGCTTACTTGGCTGCATTGGTCTGCGCTTTCCCACGGTTTTCCCGGGCTTGCAGGCTCATAAACAGCGGCTCGAGGATCGGCGCCACAAACCGCGCACCGACTTCGGACAGGTGGTTGTCATCGGTGTACAGCGAATAGCCGCCGAGTTCGGCGTGGCACAAGCCTTTGTCATCGCACAGCCGTGGCGCCGGATCGACCACGCGCACGGCCGGATCCTCCTGCGCAAGTTGCGCAAACAGCTGACTGATGAACACCTGGCGTTGGTGGTGCGCCTCGACGTCCAGCCCGACGTCATCGACCGGACGATCGAGCATCGCCAGACGTGTCAGCCGATAGGGCGGACTGAACGCCTGCAACGGCGCCTCTTTCACCAGCCACACGCGATGCCCGCCGGCACGCAATTGCGCCACTCGGGCCCGCAGACCTTCAGCCAGGCGCCGCTCGGCGTCGGCACGATCATAGCGGCCATCGGTGGTTCTCAGCACGTGGCCCAGATCACCTTTGGCATCGCCGTACAGGTACAGGCTCCAACGCGCAACCAGCACCACATCGCTGACCGATTGCGCCTTCAGCCCCTGCTCGACACGCTGGTTGAAACGCGCACAGACACCGTCATGTTCCAGCCCGTCGACCGGAATACAGCCGGGGGAGCTGGCCAGGATCACGCTGACGCCGTGGGCCTTGGCACCGTCATCGAACACCGGGATCAGCGCCGTGGCATGGCTGTCACCCCAGACCATCGCGTGGGTCGGCAGATCCGCCACGCCGTAATGGCAGAACAGCTTGTCGTCCGGGGTCTTGTCATCCGCCAGACAGGCCATCAGCTCCGGCCGCCACTCGCGGCCCTTGGCGTATTGCAGGGCCTGCTCGGACAGGCGCCATGGCAGGCCATCGGTCCAGCGCAGCGATTGCCCGGCCAGACCGAGCACCAGGATGCCGCAGAAACCGGCCAGCAGAATCTGCCGACGACCGGCGAGCAAACGCCGTTCGCGGAACGGCGTTTCGACGAATTTCCACGACAGATAACCCAGCACCAGGGTCAGCAGGATCAACCCGGCCGTGTCGAGCGCGCCCGGCTCATCGACGCTGGCGTAGCTGGAAAACACGAACACCGGCCAGTGCCACAAGTACCAGGAATAGGAAATCAGGCCGAGGCCGACCATCACCCGACTGCTCAACAATTGACCAACCAGTGTTTCGCGATGACCGTTGGCCAGAATCAGCAGCACCACGCCCAGCACCGGCAGCAGCGCGGTCGCTCCCGGGAACGGCATCGACTTGTCGTAGACGAACACTGCCAGCAGGATCAACCCCATGCCCAGCAGGCTCAAGGCCTGGGCGGCCAGCGGTTTCAAACGCCAGGCGTGTTTCGGTGCAATCGCCAGCATCGCCCCGGCGAGCAACTCCCAGGCACGCATCGGCAACAGGAAGAAAGCCTTTTCCGGATGATGCTGGATCGCCCACACACTCAGCCCGAACGACACCAGCAGCACAGCGAACAGCGCCAGCCGCCAGTGTTTCAACCGGCTCGAGAGCAACGTCAGCAGCAGCGGGAAGAAGATGTAGAACTGCTCTTCCACCGCCAGTGACCAAGTATGGAGCAGCGGTTTCAGGTCAGAGGCGACGTCGAAGTAACCGTCCTGGCGCATGAACAGGATGTTCGAGACGAACGTCACCTGATAGCGCACCGAACGCCCCAGTTCTTCGTAGTCCTTGGGCGCCAGCAGGAACCAGCCCACCGCCAGCACCGCAATGATCATCGCGAACAGCGCCGGCAGGATGCGCCGCGCACGCCGCGCCCAGAACTCGACGAAACTGAAACGCCCGGCCTGACGCTGGTTCCAGATGATCGAGGTGATGAGGTAACCGGAGATCACGAAGAACACGTCCACGCCGACAAAACCGCCGGTAAACCCCGGAACGCCAAAGTGGAACAGCACCACGGCGATCACCGCGACTGCGCGCAGGCCGTCGATATCCCTTCGATAAGCGAGTGTGCTCATAAAATCTTTAATGCCAATCAGGTGGTGGTTTTTATACAGCGCGAGCCCGAGTCGAGAGGCTCGCGAGCGCTGCTGGTTGTATTGCCCGATCACAGACCTTAACAGATCAGGAATCGCTCATTGCCGAGACAAATTTCATGCAAAAAAAAGGCGCCCCCGCGAGGGCGCCTTTTTCCGCTTCAACTGGCGATGTTACTTGCGTTTCATCGACAGGAAGAACTCGTCGTTGGTCTTGGTCGTTTTCAGCTTGTCGACCAGGAACTCGATGGCCGCCACTTCGTCCATCGGGTGCAGCAGCTTGCGCAGGATCCACATGCGCTGCAGTTCGTCGTCGGCAGTCAACAACTCTTCGCGGCGGGTGCCGGAGCGGTTGATGTTGATGGCCGGGAACACACGCTTCTCGGCGATCTTGCGATCCAGAGGCAGCTCCATGTTGCCGGTACCTTTGAACTCTTCGTAGATCACTTCGTCCATCTTCGAGCCGGTTTCAACCAGCGCGGTGGCGATAATGGTCAGCGAGCCGCCTTCTTCGATGTTGCGCGCAGCACCGAAGAAACGTTTCGGTTTCTCCAGGGCGTGAGCATCGACACCACCGGTCAGCACCTTGCCGGAGCTCGGGATCACGGTGTTGTAGGCACGGGCCAGACGGGTGATGGAGTCGAGCAGGATCACCACGTCCTTCTTGTGTTCGACCAGGCGCTTGGCCTTCTCGATCACCATTTCGGCAACCTGCACGTGACGGGTCGGCGGCTCGTCGAAGGTCGAGGCAACCACTTCGCCGCGCACGGTGCGCTGCATTTCGGTCACTTCTTCCGGACGTTCGTCGATCAACAGCACGATCAGGTGCACTTCAGGGTTGTTACGCGCGATGTTCGCCGCGATGTTCTGCAGCATGATCGTCTTACCGGCTTTCGGCGGTGCAACGATCAGACCACGCTGGCCTTTGCCGATCGGGGCGCACAGGTCGATCACACGACCGGTCAAGTCTTCGGTGGAACCGTTACCGGCTTCCATCTTCATGCGCACGGTCGGGAACAGCGGGGTCAGGTTCTCGAAGAGAATCTTGTTCTTCGCGTTCTCGGGACGATCGAAGTTGATCGTGTCGACCTTGAGCAGAGCGAAGTAACGCTCGCCTTCCTTCGGCGGACGGATCTTGCCAACGATGGTGTCACCGGTGCGCAAGTTGAAACGACGGATCTGGCTCGGCGAGACGTAGATATCGTCCGGGCCGGCGAGGTAGGAAGCGTCAGCGGAGCGCAGGAAGCCGAAGCCGTCCTGGAGAATCTCCAGCACGCCATCACCGGAGATTTCCTCGCCGCTTTTCGCGTGCTTTTTCAGCAGGGAGAAAATCACGTCCTGCTTGCGCGAACGGGCCATATTTTCTATGCCCATCTGTTCGGCCAATTCGAGCAGTTCGGTAATCGGCTTTTGCTTGAGTTCAGTCAGATTCATATAGGAATGACGTAATCATTTATGGAGGGGGGGAAATTAAGCTTTTGGCTTAATGAGGCCGCGCCGCGGAGAAGGCGACAGGATCGCGAACTTGTTCGAAAAGGAGTGCGTCGGCGACGGCTAGCAGGGGGCAGTGGAGAAACCAGTGCGGGGCCGAATGTACCACCTGAGTTTCGGAGCGTCTAGCCCTGAATACGCAAAAAGCCCCGCAAATTGCGAGGCTTTTTTTCGGCGATTTACAGCGACGCTTAGATGTTGGCGTCGAGGAAAGCAGCCAGTTGCGACTTCGACAGGGCGCCGACTTTGGTCGCTTCAACGTTGCCGTTCTTGAACAGCATCAGCGTCGGGATACCACGCACGCCGTGCTTGGCCGGGGTTTCCTGGTTTTCGTCGATGTTCAGTTTGGCAACGGTCAGCTTGCCTTTGTAGGTCTCGGCAATCTCGTCCAGAACCGGAGCGATCATTTTGCAAGGGCCGCACCATTCAGCCCAGTAGTCGACCAGTACAGCGCCTTCGGCCTTGAGTACGTCGGCTTCGAAGCTGGCGTCGCTAACGTGTTTGATCAGATCGCTGCTCATGGAATTCTCCAGGTTGTAAGCAAAAAAACGTGGCCCATCATATCCGCCCTTCCCTTGTTCAGGAAGCCGCAGTTGATTGAGTCTTGCTATGGCGCCCCATGAGTCTGGGTATAGCCCAAGTCACGCGGTGGCGGGGGCGATGAAGGCGATCCCGGTGCGCAGCGCCGCGTTGCGCACGTGCTCTTGCATGGCCTTCTGGGCGGCGGCGGAGGCCCGGCGCGCGAGGGCGCGGAGGATCTTGCGGTGCTCCTGCCAGGTTTCCATCGCCCGTTCGGCGCGGATGAACGGTAGCTTCTGGCTCTCCAGAAAGATCTCGGCGCTCGCAGTGAGGATGCTCAGCATCGCCTGATTGCCGCTGGCCAGCAGAATGCGCCGGTGGAATTCGAAGTCGAGTTTCGCCGCAGCCTCGAAGTCCCCAGCCTTCAATTGCTCGCGCATTGCCGCGACGTTGTCCTCCAGCGCATCCAGATCGATCGTGCTCAAGGTCACCGCCGCCAGCCCGGCGGCAAAACCCTCCAGCGCATAGCGCAACTGAAAGATGTCCAGCGGCGAAGCCTGCGCCGCGAACGGCCAGCCCGGCGCATGGTCACCCGGCGCAATGTCCACCGGTGCCTGCACGAACACGCCTTTGCCCGGCTGGATGCTGACCACACCCAGCGCACTGAGCGATGACAGCGCCTCCCGCAACGATGCCCGGCTGACCCCCAGTTGCACCGCCAGATCCCGTTGCGACGGCAACGCATCGCCCGCACCGAACCCCTGTTCGGTGATCAGTTTGCGTATGGCTTGCAGCGCCACTTCGGGTACGGCGCGGGAGATCGAGTTCATGGTTGTTCAGACGAGCCAGGCCAAGGTGCGGCTAGTTGTAAAGCTATTCGCCGGATCCGGCAAGTCGTGCCCCAGCGGGGTTCGACGCCTTGGCGCGATGCGCTATCGAGGTGCGAAAAACATCCTGACTGTTCAGACCAGTAAGACCGAAAGAACACGCCAAATCCGCGGCCTGCGTGGCATCCGGCGCGGTGTTGGCACGGCGCATGCTCTGTCCGATCGCAGAAAACACTTCCCGCCGATCCGGAGATTTGCCATGAGCCTGCGTTACAGCGCCCTCCTCACCGCCCTGTTTGCCAGCCTGATGCTGAGCCAGGTGCCCGCCCACGCCGACGGTCTGGAAGACGTGGTCAAACGCGGCACACTGAAAGTCGCCGTGCCTCAGGACTTCCCGCCATTCGGCTCGGTCGGCCCGGACATGAAACCCCGTGGCCTGGATATCGACACGGCGAAGCTGCTGGCTGATCAACTTAAGGTCAAACTCGAACTGACCCCGGTCAACAGCACCAACCGCATCCCGTTCCTCACCACCGGCAAGGTCGATCTGGTGATCTCCAGCCTCGGCAAGAACCCGGAGCGCGAGAAAGTCATCGACTTCTCCCACGCCTACGCGCCGTTCTACCTCGCGGTGTTTGGCCCGCCTGATGCCACCGTCAACACGCTCGACGACCTCAAGGGCAAGACCATCAGTGTCACCCGTGGCGCCATCGAAGACATCGAGCTGACCAAGGTCGCCCCCGAAGGCGTGACCATCAAGCGCTTCGAGGACAACAACTCGACCATCGCCGCTTACCTCGCAGGGCAAGTCGACCTGATCGCCAGCGGCAACGTGGTGATGGTGGCGATCAGCGAGAAGAACCCGAAACGCGTTCCGGCGCTGAAAGTGAAGCTCAAGGATTCGCCGGTCTACGTCGGCGTAAACAAGAACGAGCCCGCGCTGCTGGGCAAGGTCAACGAGATCCTCGCCACCGCCAAGGCCGACGGCGCGCTGGAGAAAAACTCGCAGACCTGGCTCAAAGAGCCGCTGCCGGCCGACCTCTGATCGGTCGCGCGGGAGACAATCGATGGCTTATCAGTTCGATTTCATGCCGGTGGTGCAAAACACCGACCTGCTGCTGCGCGGCGCTCTGTTCACCCTGGAACTGACGGCGATTGGCGCAGTGCTCGGCGTCGGCGTCGGCATCGTCGGCGCGCTGGTGCGGGCGTGGAACATTCGCCCGTTCTCGGCACTCTTCGGCGTCTACGTCGAGTTGATCCGCAACACGCCATTTCTGGTGCAGTTGTTCTTCATCTTTTTCGGCCTGCCGTCGCTTGGGGTGCAGATTTCCGAGTGGCAGGCAGCGGTGCTGGCGATGGTGATCAACCTCGGCGCGTACTCGACCGAGATCATCCGCGCGGGCATCCAGGCGATTCCGCGCGGGCAACTGGAAGCCGCCGCCGCACTGGCGATGAGCCGTTTCGAAGCGTTCCGCCACGTGGTCCTGCTGCCGGCGCTGGGCAAGGTCTGGCCGGCACTGAGTAGCCAGATCATCATCGTCATGCTCGGCTCGGCGGTGTGTTCGCAGATCGCCACTGAGGAGCTGAGCTTCGCTGCCAACTTCATTCAGTCGCGCAACTTCCGCGCCTTTGAAACCTACGCGCTGACCACGCTGATTTACCTGTGCATGGCGCTGCTGATCCGCCAGTTGCTGAACTGGGTCGGCCGCCGCTATATCGCGAGGAGCAGCCGATGAGCGACTTCACCTTCTGGGACATCCTGCGCAACCTGCTCACCGGCCTGCAGTGGACGCTGGCGCTGTCGCTGGTGGCGTTCATCGGTGGCGGGATCGTCGGGTTGCTGATTCTGGTCATGCGCATCTCGAAAAAACCGTTGCCGAGCAACATTGCCCGCACCTGGATCGAACTGTTCCAGGGCACACCGCTGCTGATGCAGCTGTTCCTGGTGTTCTTCGGCGTGGCGCTGGCCGGGATCGAGATCTCGCCGTGGATGGCGGCGGCGATTGCCCTGACGCTGTTTACCAGCGCCTATCTGGCGGAGATCTGGCGCGGTTGCGTCGAAGCGATCCCTCACGGTCAGTGGGAAGCGTCATCGAGCCTGGCGCTGAATCCGCTGGAGCAACTGCGCTACGTGATCCTGCCGCAGGCGTTGCGCATCGCGGTGGCGCCGACCGTGGGCTTCTCGGTGCAAGTGGTCAAAGGCACGGCGGTGACCTCGATCATCGGTTTCACCGAGCTGACCAAGACCGGCGGCATGCTCGCCAACGCCACGTTCGAACCGTTCATGGTCTACGGCCTCGTCGCCCTCGGCTACTTCCTGCTCTGCTACCCCTTGTCGCTCAGTGCGCGCTACCTGGAAAGGAGACTGCATGCCTCTGCTTAGAATTTCCGCCCTGCATAAATACTACGGCGATCACCACGTGCTCAAAGGCATCGACCTGAGCGTCGAGGAAGGCCAGGTGGTGGCGATCATCGGCCGCAGCGGCTCGGGCAAATCGACCCTGCTGCGCACGCTCAACGGCCTGGAGTCGATCAATGACGGGGTAATCGAAGTCGACGGCGAGTACCTCGACGCCGCCCGCGCCGACCTGCGCAGCCTGCGGCAGAAAGTCGGCATGGTGTTCCAGCAGTTCAACCTGTTCCCGCACCTGACCGTCGGCGAGAACGTGATGCTCGCGCCGCAAGTGGTGCAGAAAGTACCGAAGGCCAAGGCGGCCGAACTGGCGCGCAAGATGCTCGAACGCGTCGGCCTGGGGGAGAAGTTCGACGCCTTCCCGGATCGGTTGTCTGGCGGGCAGCAACAGCGCGTGGCAATTGCCCGGGCGCTGGCAATGTCGCCGAAAGTGCTGCTGTGCGACGAGATCACCTCGGCGCTGGACCCGGAACTGGTCAATGAAGTGCTGGCCGTGGTGCGCCAGCTGGCGAAAGAAGGCATGACGCTGATCATGGTCACCCACGAAATGCGTTTCGCCCGGGAAGTCGGCGACAAACTGGTGTTCATGCACCATGGCAAGGTGCATGAAGTGGGGGATCCGAAGGTGTTGTTTGCCCATCCGCAGACGGCGGAGCTGGCGAATTTCATTGGCACGGTGGAAGCGACAGCCTGAAATAGCCGTAGTGATGGGGCGGACGCCTTCGCGAGCAGGCTCGCTCCCACAGGGATCTCTGTTGGACCACTATGGTGTGTTCGCCGCAAAACCTGTGGGAGCGAGCTAGCTCGCGAATGGCCGCGCCGCGGTCTCAAGCTTTTATGCGCAGGATCAACGGTTTGAACCATGCGCGTTGGCGCCAGCGTTTGATCGTGGCACGATGGCGGGGTTATCGACCGAGACCCCCTGACCATGCCGCAATCCAAAGCCAAGAATCTGTCCCTGATCGCCGCAATCGACCTGGGCTCCAACAGCTTCCACATGGTCGTGGCCAAGGCCCAGAACGGTGAAATCCGTATTCTGGAGCGCCTCGGAGAGAAAGTGCAGCTTGCCGCCGGTATCGACGATGAGCGCCATCTCAACGAAGAATCGATGCAGCGCGGGCTCGATTGCCTCAAGCGTTTTGCCCAACTGATCAACGGCATGCCGCTGGGCGCCGTGCGAATCGTCGGCACCAACGCCCTGCGCGAAGCGCGCAATCGTCTGGAATTCATCCACCGCGCCGAAGAAATCCTCGGTCACCCGGTGGAAGTCATCTCCGGCCGTGAAGAAGCGCGGCTGATTTATCTGGGCGTGTCACACACCCTCGCCGACACCCCGGGCAAGCGTCTGGTGGCCGACATCGGCGGCGGCAGTACCGAATTCATCATCGGGCAGCGGTTTGAACCGCTGCTGCGCGAAAGCCTGCAAATGGGCTGCGTCAGCTTCACTCAGCGTTATTTCAAGGACGGCAAGATCACCCCGGCCCGTTACGCCCAGGCGTACACGGCGGCGCGGCTGGAGATCATGAGCATCGAGCACGCCCTGCACCGCCTGACCTGGGATGAAGCCATCGGCTCCTCGGGCACCATCCGCGCCATCGGCCTGGCGCTGAAGGCCGGCGGGCATGGCACCGGCGAAGTGAATGCCGAAGGCCTGGCCTGGCTCAAGCGTCGTCTGTTCAAACTGGGTGACGTCGACAAGATCGATTTCGAAGGCATCAAACCTGACCGCCGGGCGATCTTCCCCGCGGGTCTGGCGATTCTCGAAGCGATCTTCGACGCCCTCGAACTGCAACGCATGGATCACTGCGAAGGCGCACTGCGTGAAGGCGTGCTCTACGACCTGCTTGGCCGCCATCACCACGAAGACGTGCGCGAACGCACCCTGACTTCGTTGATGGAGCGTTATCACGTCGACCTGGAACAAGCCGCGCGAGTTGAACGCAAAGCGCTGCACGCCTTTGATCAGGTCGCTGCAGACTGGGAGCTGGACGACGGCATCTGGCGCGAACTGCTCGGTTGGGCGGCGAAAGTCCACGAAGTCGGCCTCGACATCGCGCACTACCACTACCACAAGCACGGCGCCTACCTGATCGAACACTCGGACCTTGCCGGGTTCTCCCGCGAAGACCAGCAAATGCTCGCCCTGCTGGTGCGCGGCCACCGCCGCAACATTCCCAAGGACAAGTTCGCCGAATTCGGTGACGACGGCGACAAGCTGATCCGCCTGTGCGTGCTGCTGCGCTTCGCGATCCTGTTCCACCACATCCGTGGCACCCAGGCGATGCCGCAAGTGGTGCTGCACGCCAAGGGCAACACCCTCGACGTGGAATTCCCGGAGCACTGGCTGGATGAGAATCAGCTGACTCAGGCTGACTTTGGCCTGGAGGCCGAATGGCTGACGCGGGTTGGCATCGTGCTGACAGTCCACTGATAACCCCTGTAGGAGCTGCCGCAGGCTGCGATCTTTTGCTCTTTAAACGGCAAGATCAAAAGATCGCAGCCTTCGGCAGCTCCTACACAGGTCGGTGTTTGGCGTACAAAAAAGGCGATCCCGAGGGATCGCCTTTTTATTTCACCTGAAACCGAGGCTTAGCTGCTCACCGGCAAAATCGGGCTGCCCAGGCGTTCCAGCAACGTCGCCTGCGCGCTGCGCGGGTTCTGGTTGCCGGTTGGCGTGTTGCGGATGTAACGGCCATCCGACTGCAGGCTCCAGCTGTGGGTGTTGTCGGTCAGGTACAGCTCCAGCTCTTTCTTGACGCGAGTCAGCAGCTTCTTGCCTTCCACCGGGAAGCAAGTCTCGACGCGCTTGTCGAGGTTGCGCTCCATCCAGTCGGCACTGGAGAGGAACATCTGCTCCTCGCCGCCGTTGAGGAAGTAGAACACTCGGGTGTGTTCAAGGAAGCGACCGATGATCGAGCGCACATGGATATTGTGCGAAACCCCGGCAATGCCCGGACGCAGGCAGCACATCCCGCGCACCACCAGATCGATGCGCACGCCGGACTGGCTGGCCTTGTACAGCGCGCGGATGATCTTCGGATCAGTCAGCGAGTTGAACTTGGCGATGATGTGCGCCGGTTTGCCTTCGATGGCGAACTGGGTTTCCCGGGCAATCATGTCGAGCATGCCCTTTTTCAGGGTGAACGGCGCATGCAACAGCTTCTTCATACGCAGGGTTTTACCCATGCCGATCAACTGACTGAACAGTTTGCCGACGTCTTCGCACAAGGCGTCGTCGGAAGTCAGCAGGCTGTAGTCGGTGTACAAACGGGCGTTGCCGGCGTGGTAGTTACCGGTGCCGAGGTGCGCGTAACGCACGATCTCGCCGGCCTCGCGACGCAGGATCAGCATCATCTTGGCGTGAGTCTTGAAACCGACCACGCCGTAAATCACCACCGCACCGGCCGCTTGCAGACGGCTGGCCAGTTGCAGGTTGGACTCTTCGTCGAAGCGTGCGCGCAGTTCGATGACCGCCGTCACTTCCTTGCCGTTGCGCGCGGCGTCCACCAGCGCATCGACGATTTCCGAGTTGGCGCCGGAGCGGTACAGGGTCTGGCGCACAGCCAGAACATGTGGATCTTTCGCCGCCTGCCGCAGCAGGTCGACCACCGGGGTGAACGACTCGAACGGGTGCAGCAACAGGATGTCCTGCTTGCTGACGACACTGAAAATGTTCTCGCTGTTCTGCAGCAGTTTCGGGATCTGCGGGGTGAACGGCGTGTATTGCAGCTCCGGGTGACTGTCCAGACCGGTGATGCTGAACAGGCGGGTCAGGTTGACCGGGCCGTTGACCTGATACAGCTCGGTCTCGCTCAGGTTGAACTGTTTGAGCAGGTAGTCCGAGAGGTGTTTCGGGCAGGTATCGGCGACTTCCAGACGCACCGCATCACCGTAGCGCCGCGAGAACAGCTCACCACGCAGGGCGCGCGCAAGGTCTTCGACATCTTCGGAGTCGAGCGCCAGGTCAGCGTTTCGGGTCAGGCGGAACTGGTAGCAGCCCTTGACCTTCATGCCCTGGAACAGGTCATCGGCGTGGGCGTGGATCATCGACGACAGGAACACATAGTTGTCGCCCGGGCCGCCGACTTCTTCCGGAACCTTGATGATCCGAGGCAGCAGGCGCGGTGCCGGAATGATCGCCAGACCGGAATCGCGACCGAAGGCGTCGATGCCTTCCAGTTCGACGATGAAGTTCAGGCTCTTGTTTACCAGCAACGGGAATGGATGCGTCGGGTCGAGGCCGATCGGGGTGATGATCGGCGCGATCTCGTCGCGGAAGTAGCGGCGCACCCAGGTTTTGATCTTGGTCGTCCAGTGACGGCGACGGATGAAGCGCACCTGATGCTTTTCCAGCTCCGGCAGCAGGATGTCGTTGAGGATCGCGTACTGGCGATCAACGTGACCGTGCACCAGCTCGCTGATCCGCGCCAGCGCCTGATGCGGTTGCAGACCATCGGCACCGGCCTGTTCCCGGGCGAAGGTGATCTGCTTCTTCAGGCCGGCGACGCGGATTTCGAAGAACTCGTCGAGGTTGCTGGAGAAAATCAGCAGGAACTTCAGCCGCTCCAGCAACGGATAGGACTCATCCAGCGCCTGTTCCAGCACGCGGATGTTGAACTGCAGTTGCGAAAGCTCGCGGTGGATGTACAGGCTGCTGTCATCCAGCCCCGGGATCGCAATCACTGGCGCCGCCGCAACGGCTTCGGTGACCGGCGCGGGCGGCGCAGGTTCGAGTTCCGGCGGGGTTTCGGTGATTTGCTCCACCACCGGTTGAGCTTCTTTTACTGCAACTTCAGTGAGTCCTTCGGTATTCATCGAATGTTCCTGGGAGGGCTATTTCTGCTCTCGTAACAATTGAGCGGCGCGGACAGCAAAGTAAGTCAGGATGCCATCAGCGCCGGCACGTTTAAAGGCGGTCAGTGACTCGAGAATCACCGCCTCGCTCAACCAGCCATTCTGGATCGCCGCCATGTGCATGGCGTATTCGCCGCTAACCTGATAGACGAAGGTCGGCACTTTGAAGGCATCTTTTACCCGGAAAAGAATGTCCAGGTACGGCATGCCGGGTTTGACCATGACCATGTCCGCGCCTTCAGACAAGTCCGCGCCGACTTCGTGCAACGCTTCATCGCTGTTGGCCGGGTCCATCTGATACGAGGCTTTGTTGGCCTTGCCCAGATTCGCTGCCGAACCCACGGCATCGCGGAACGGCCCGTAATAGGCGCTGGCGTACTTGGCCGAGTAGGCCATGATCCGCACATTGACGTGGCCGGCGATCTCCAGCGCTTCGCGGATCGCCTGAATCCGACCGTCCATCATGTCCGACGGTGCCACGACCTGAGCGCCGGCTTCGGCGTGGGACAGCGCCTGCTTGACCAGCGCGTCGACGGTGATGTCGTTCTGCACGTAGCCTTCTTCGTCGAGAATGCCGTCCTGCCCATGGGTGGTGAACGGATCGAGGGCGACGTCAGTGATCACTCCCAGCTCGGGAAACCGCTCACGCAACGCACGAGTGGCGCGCTGGGCAATGCCCTGCGGGTTCCAGGCTTCGGCGGCGTCGAGGGATTTCAATTCGACAGGCGTAACCGGGAACAGCGCCAGCGCCGGAATGCCCAGTTCGACCCATTTCGCCGCTTCTTCAAGCAGCAGATCGATGGTCAGGCGCTCGACGCCGGGCATCGAGGCCACGGCTTCGCGACGGTTCTCACCGTCAAGCACGAACACCGGCAGGATCAGGTCATCGACCGTCAGCACGTTTTCCCGTACCAGCCGACGCGAAAAATCATCGCGACGGTTGCGGCGCAAACGGGTAGCGGGGAACAAACGGTTGGCAGGGGTAAAGCTCACGGCAGACTCCTGAGCCCGCGCAAACGGGCGAGCGTGACAGTTATAGACGGCCATTATGACGAACAGATTACAGTTGTGCGTACCCCGTGACATGTAGCCGCATTCCATTGTTAGCGTAGGAATTGTTCACGTCGAGACACATTTCGACACTTTCCTGAATGTGTCCGAAGGGTTAGGCTGCGCGTTCATTTCGCCAGCACCCAGACAATGCTCCAACAATTTCTGCATGACTTCGGCTACTTTGCCCTGTTTCTCGGCACGTTCTTCGAAGGCGAAACCATCCTGGTGCTCGCGGGCTTCCTCGCGTTCCGTGGATACATGGACATCAACCTGGTGGTGGTCGTGGCGTTCTTCGGCAGCTATGCCGGCGATCAGCTGTGGTACTTCCTGGGGCGCAAGCACGGGCGCAAATTGCTCGCGCGCAAACCGCGCTGGCAGATGATGGGCGACCGCGCGCTGGAACACATCCGCAAGCATCCGGACATCTGGGTCCTGAGCTTCCGCTTCGTTTACGGCCTGCGCACGGTGATGCCGGTGGCGATCGGCCTGTCGGGTTATCCGCCGGGACGCTACCTGCTGCTCAACGGCATCGGCGCAGCGATCTGGGCCACCGCTCTGGCGGCCGCCGCCTACCACTTCGGCGCGGTGCTCGAAGGCATGCTCGGCAGCATCAAGAAGTACGAACTGTGGGTGCTCGGCGCCCTGTTGGTACTGGGTGTCGGCCTGTGGCTGCGTCGCCGCTTCAAGAATGCGCGCCTGGCCAAGCAGGTTTACGCCGATGAACAAGCCGCAAAAGCCGCGCGCCTGCTTCAGGCAGAACACACCAAACCCGCCGAGCCTAAGACGCCAGCCGAGTAACACGCTGGCGACAGCCATACAGCCCGATGCCACTGAGCAGGCTGTAACCGAGCAGACCAGCCCAGGCCAACGGGCTGGCTGGCCATAGCCCGAGCAGCGGCGCCAGCCATACCAGGGGCACATTCGACCCCAGCCGCAGCAGCTCGACCTTCAGTGCCCACGGGCGATTCTCCAGCATCACCCCCAGCGCGAACAAACCCCACGCCACTGCGCCCCACCCCAGCAACAGCGCTGTGATCGACAGATGTTGCGCCTGCCCCATCAGGTCACTGCCCAGCGCGATATAGACGCAGAACTGTAGCGCCACATACCACTGGCGACGGCTGTCGAGCGGCACCTCGTACTTGCGGAAGCGGCTCAAGTCGGGTTTGGTCAGCGGGTACTTCGCCGCCACGTCCGCCGGACGCCAGCCGGTGCGCATGAACCAGATCCGCAGCTTGTCCCACTTGCTCTCGGCACGGCGTGCGTCGCCCCACAACTGCACATAGAACTGCACATTGGCCCACAGCGGATTCCAGCTCGCCAGCGGCGTGGTCACACCGAAAATCACCGGCTCGTTGTCGTCCTCTTCCTGAAACGTACCGAACAACCGATCCCAAAGAATGAACACCCCGCCGTAGTTGCGATCCATGTAGAGAGCGTTCTGTGCATGGTGGGCCCGATGATTGGATGGCGTGACGAAGAACCACTCGAACCAGCCGAGCTTGGGAATGTGCCGGGTGTGAACCCAGAACTGATACAGCAGATTCATCGCCGCGACACTGACGAACACCAGCAGCGGCACGCCAAACACGGCCATCGGCAGGTAGAAGATCCAGCCCAGCACAAATCCGGTACTGGTCTGGCGCAACGCCGTGGAGAGGTTGTATTCCTCGCTCTGGTGATGCACCGAATGCGCGGCCCAAAGAATGTTGCGCTCGTGGCCCAGACGATGCAGCCAGTAATAGCAGAAGTCATAGAAGACAAAGGCCAGCACCCAGACCCAGAGACTGTCGGCCGGCAACCTGAGCAGCGCCAGGTGTTCCAGGGCAAACGCATAGGTCACCAGCCCCAGGCCTTTGGTCAGCAGGCCGGTGGTGGTCGACAACACCCCGGCGCTGAGGCTGTTGACCGAGTCGGCGAGGCGATAGTGTCGGGTCCCGCGCCAGCGATCGGCAAGCAGTTCGGCGGCAATCAGCACGAAGAAAAATGGCACTGCATACAGAATGAAGTCCATGGCGCGCCCCGGTCGGATTCTATGGACAGATCCTAGGTCTAGCCGCCCTTTTCCCCTATGGCAACGTACGACAATTTAGTGGACATTTAGCGCCATGAATCTGGAGAGAAACCCATGAGCAAAAAAGTTGCAGTGATCCTGTCCGGCAGCGGCGTGTACGACGGCGCCGAGATCCACGAGAGCGTCATCACCCTGTTGCGCCTGGATCAACGCGGCGCGCAGGTGCAGTGCTTCGCGCCGAACATCGCGCAGTTGCATGTGATCAATCACCTGACCGGTGAAGAAATGCCCGAAACGCGCAACGTCCTGGTGGAGTCGGCGCGCATTGCCCGCGGCAACATCAAGGACATCCGTGAGGCCGTCGTCGAAGACTTCGACGCGCTGATCGTGCCTGGCGGCTTTGGCGCCGCGAAAAACCTCTCGAACTTCGCCGTCGAAGGTGCCGGCTGCACGGTACAGCCTGAGGTGCTGGCCTTGGCTGAAGCCTTTGCCGAAGCGGGCAAACCGGTGGGTCTGATGTGCATCTCGCCGGCGCTGGCAGCGAAAATCTACGGCCCGGGCGTAACCTGCACCATCGGCAACGATGCCGATACCGCCACCGCGATGAACAAGATGGGCGCCACCCACGAAGACTGCGCGGTGAGCGAGATCATCGAAGACAAGGCGCGCAAACTGGTGACCACCCCGGCCTACATGCTGGCGCAGAACATCAGTGAGGCGGCTTCGGGGATCAACAAGCTGGTCGACCGGGTTCTGGAACTGACTCACGAGAACGATGTTTGATGCGACCTTTCTGAAGGGTTTTCGTGGTGAGGGGATTTATCCCCGATGGCTGCGCAGCAGCCCTTTGCATCTTGAAGCATTGGGCCTGCTGTGCAGGCC
>NZ_JBQEPG010000018.1:48254-118381 GCF_052045635.1 Pseudomonas sp. 22189 | reverse complement strand
CGATGGTAGTGTGGGGTTTCCCCATGTGAGAGTAGGTCATCGTCAAGATTAAATTCCGAAACCCCAATTGCGAAAGCAGTTGGGGTTTTGTTTTGTCCGCAGGAAAGTGCTTCGCTTGCCAATTAGCCCTTAATTGCCCCGATCTGATGCGAAAGCCACGCCCGGCTGTAGTCCAGAACACGACTAGCCATGGTGGTAGGAAAATGAATAAAGCCATGGGCGGACGAGGGCAGTAGATGTACTTCAACTGGTGCCGATTGTTGCCAACGCTCAGCGAGTTCCAGCGTGTCATCGCGCAGCGGATCCAGTTCGCCGGTGAACATCAACGCCGGTGGCAATCCGCTCAAATCGCCGTAAAGCGGAGACAATGGCGCCTGTCGGCGTTCATCATCGCTCAGTCCTGGAGTCAGCAGGCGCAGCGCCTCGACCATGCCCGGGCCGTCGAGTACCAGCGTTTCTGCAGGTGCGGCATGTACGCTCGGGGTGCCCGCGAGATCGTAGACGCCGTAATACAGCAAGGCGCCGCAGACGCGCTGCAACAAGCCGGGTGCAGGTTTGAGTGCCAATAACGTTGCGGTTGCCAAGTGCGCGCCCGCGGATTCGCCGACGACGATCACCGGCAGGCCAACGAATTCCGTGCAATTGTCGCTCAGCAGCCAGCGTGCGGCGCAAAGACAATCCGCCATCAACGCCTCAACCGGTGTATTGACTGCCAACCGATAGTCAACTGACACCACTGTCACGTTGCAAGCCTTGACCATTGCGATGTTAAGGTCATCGTTCATCTGTGCATTGCCGATCACCCAGCCGCCACCGTGGTAATCAAGTACCACACCCTTGGGCTTTCCTTGTGGGCGGATGATTCGGACGGGCACTGAAGCCGCGTGCGAATGAACCACAGTGCTTTGCACTTGAAGGCCGTGCTTGACCGGTTTGTTCGCGCCGAGCATCTGACTGGCGCGCAGCAAAGCCTGGATCAAACGCGGCGTCAGCCGATTGCGAACGCGAAACCGCGGCAGCCAGGCGAGTTTGCGGTTGAAGCGCTGCATTTGCGCCAAATCACTTTCGGTGAACTCAAGCGTGTTATCAGCCAAATCCTTCCTCCCTCATCAGCAATTCCCACTTAACGATATAGGGTTTTACGGCGGAGCAGTGAAGGGCGCCTCACGGTCAAGAACATTCACATCATTCCCCACCCGCCGCAAGGTCTCCGGTACCGCCAACCACAACAGAACGAATGCCACCCCGGCAATCACCGCCAGGGTCAGAAATGCCGCGTTGTAACCGGCTTCCTGCAATACAACACCCGCGACGCTGGCACTTAATGCTGCGCCCAGGCCGAAAACGGTCGAGAGCGCGCCCAGGCTGACGTTGAAGTGGCCGGTGCCCAAGGTCAGATCTTTCACTACCACCGGGAACAATGCGCCGAAGATCCCTGCGCCGACGCCGTCGAGCATCTGTACCGCCACTAGCCAGTAAGGGTCGGCGGACAAGGTGTAGAGCACGCCGCGCAACGGAAGAATCAGGAAGCCCGCGAGCAGCAGCGGCTTGCGTCCCCACACATCGGCTTTGACCCCAACCAGCAGGGCGACCGGCACCATGACCAGTTGCGCGGCGACGATACAGGCCGAAGTCAGTGGTGTCGCCATTTGCAAGTTGACCTGCGCCAGCTTCTGGCTCACCAGTGGCAGCATCGCCGCGTTAGCCAAGTGGAAGAGGGCACAACAGATGGCGAACATCAGCAGCGCTTTGTTGGTCAGCAACACCGTCAATCCCGATGGCGTCTTGCCGTGGGCGGCGTCGCTTGGGTCGAGCCCACGGGCGAGATCATGGTTGATGGCGTTGCTGTCGACGAAGCTCACGGCGATCACGCTGCACAGCGCCATGACCGCCATCAGATAGAACACCGCCACCGGCCCGAACAAGTAGGCAAACCCACCAGCCAGCAGCGCCGCACAGGCGTTGCCAGCATGGTTGAAAGTCTCGTTGCGTCCGGTGCGCCGGGTGAACGCGCGCGGACCGGTGATGCCCAGGGTGATCGCCGAGATAGCCGGTGCGAACACCGATGCCGCTGCGGCGCTCAGCGCTTGAGTGATCGCCACCAGACTGAAGGACGTCACGAAGGGCAATACCACGCAACTGCCGGTCACCAGCAATGCGGCAATCGCGATGACCGCTCGTTTACTGCGTGTGTTGTCGACCAGAGCACCGGCGGGTGTCTGGGTGACAAGGGCGGCGACGCCAGCGAGGGTCATCACCAGCCCAATGCTGGCCGGTTCCCAGTGATGCACGGCCAACAGGTAAATGGCCAGATACGGCCCGAGTCCGTCGCGCACATCGGCGAGGAAGAAGTTCAGGCTGTCCAGCGAGAGGTTGTTGCGACGATCGGAGTGAGTGTCCACGCTGGCACCTTCGATATCGAGGTTGCTTAGAATGGCGCAACCTTCGTCAATTCAGTGAGTGGTCGTCTGCGGATTGAGTTGCACGGCGTTTATGTGGCCACTCGACTCCGTTTTGAGTGGCCACGCTGCGAACGGCTCAGTTAATGCGCGGATGCTGCTGCACCAACTCCTTGCGTTTGGCTTCCAGTTCGGCGATTTCGGCGTCGATGTCTTCGATTTTCTGCTCGATGTGGTCGTGGTGTTCCTTGAGCAGTTCCTTGGCTTCCTCAAGGTCAGACGCCGCCGGTGCAGCACCCCGTAGCGGTTTGTTGGCGGTCTCTTTCATGGTCACGCCGGTGATCAGGCCAACCACGGCAATCACCATCAGGTAGTAGGCCGGCATGTACAGGTTGTTGGTACTTTCCACCAGCCAGGCCACGGCGGTCGGGGTCAGACCAGCGATCAGCACCGAGACGTTGAATGCAGCGGCCAGCGCGCTGTAGCGGATGTGCGTGGGGAACATCGCCGGCAGGGTCGAGGCCATGACGCCGATGAAGAAATTCAGCAACACCGCGAGGATCAGCAAACCGGAAAAGATCAGGCCGATCTTGCCGCTGTTGATCAGCATGAACGCCGGAATCGCCAGCAGAAACAGACCGATACTGCCGACAACAATGAAGGGCTTGCGGCCAATCTTGTCGCTGATAAAGCCGATCGCCGGCTGCACGAACAGCATGCCGACCATGATCGCGATGATGATCAGCACGCCACGGTTTTCGCTGTAGTGCAGGTTGTGCGACAAATAGCTCGGCATGTAGGTCAGCAGCATGTAATAGGTGACGTTAGTCACCGCCACCACGCCAATGCAGGTCATCAGGCTGCGCCAGTGCTTGGTCGCGACTTCCTTGAACGAGACTTTCGGCCCGCCCGCCAGACCTTCACGGTCGCCTTCTTCGAGTTTTTCGACGTGCTGCTGAAATGCCGGAGTTTCTTCCAGTGCATGCCGCAGATAGAGGCCGATCATACCCAGCGGCAGGGCGAGGAAGAACGGCAGGCGCCAGCCCCATTCGAGGAATTTCTCTTCGCCGATGATCGTCGAGATCAGCACCACCACGCCGGCACCGAGGACGAAGCCGGCAATCGAACCGAAGTCCAGCCAGCTGCCGAGGAAGCCGCGTTTGCGGTCGGGCGCGTATTCGGCAACGAAGATCGAGGCGCCGGTGTACTCACCGCCGACCGAAAAACCCTGAGCCATTTTCGCCAGCAACAGCAGGATCGGCGCCCAGATGCCGATCGACTCATAGGACGGTATCAGGCCGATGGCGAAGGTGCTCAGCGACATGATCACGATGGTCGCGGCCAGCACTTTCTGCCGCCCGTATTTGTCGCCCAGCGCACCGAAGAACAGCCCGCCCAGCGGACGAATCAGGAACGGCACCGAGAAGGTCGCCAGCGCTGCAATCATCTGTACGCCAGGATCAGCCCCGGGGAAGAAGATCTTGCCGAGTGCATAGGCGACAAATCCGTAGACCCCGAAGTCGAACCATTCCATGGCATTGCCCAGCGCGGCGGCGGTGATCGCTTTGCGCATCTTGGCGTCGTCGACAATGGTGATGTCTTTCAATCCGATGGGATTGACCTTGTTTTTCCTTGATTTCATGCGGGTCACTCATAGCTGAACGGATTCGATGCCATTGTTTTGGTGGCATGGGTTCTTTCCGTCAGATACAAGAAGACACGAAATAATTCACTGCTCGTGGCATTTTTGTCGTCCGCAGCCGCACAGGCGCCGCACAGCCCACTCGGCGATGATTACGCAAAAGCACAAGACGTCAGGCTGAAAACCCGGATAATGGCCGCCAATTCGTTTTTGCTCTCTGGTAAACCCGCATGGAAATCAAGGTCAACTTTCTCGACAACCTTCGACTTGAAGCCAAGTTCGACGACTTCACGGTGATCGCCGATCAGCCCATCCGCTACAAAGGCGATGGCTCGGCACCGGGGCCGTTCGACTACTTCCTGGCGTCGTCGGCCTTGTGCGCGGCTTACTTTGTGAAGCTGTATTGCGAGACGCGTAACATCCCGACCGACAATATTCGCCTGTCGCAGAACAACATCGTCGACCCGGAAAACCGCTACAACCAGATCTTCAAGATTCAGGTCGAATTGCCGGCGGACATCTCTGAAAAAGATCGCCTGGGCATTCTGCGTTCGATTGATCGCTGCACGGTGAAGAAGGTCGTGCAGACCGGTCCCGAGTTTGTGATCGAGGAAGTCGAAAACCTCGACGCCGATGCGCAGGCGCTGCTGATGCCGCATTCGACGTCGGCGGCGGGCACTTACATCGTTGGTAAGGACCTGCCGCTTGAGCAGACCATCGCCAATATGTCGGGGATTCTCGCGGATCTGGGGATGAAGATCGAGATCGCCTCGTGGCGCAATATCGTGCCTAACGTCTGGTCGCTGCACATCCGTGACGCGCACTCGCCGATGTGCTTCACCAACGGCAAGGGCGCGACCAAAGAGGGCGCACTGGCCTCGGCGCTGGGCGAGTTCATCGAGCGCCTGAACTGCAACTTCTTCTACAACGATCAATTCTGGGGCGAAGACATCGCCACCGCCGAGTTCGTGCATTACCCGAACGAGCGTTGGTTCAAGCCCGGCCCGAAAGACGAGCTGCCGGCAGAGATTCTCGACGACTACTGCCTGGACATTTACAACCGCGACGGCGAACTCAAAGGCTCGCACCTGTACGACACCAACTCCGGCAACACCCAGCGTGGCATCTGCTCGCTGCCGTTCGTGCGCCAGTCGGATGGTGAGGTGGTGTACTTCCCGTCGAATCTGATCGAAAACCTGTTCCTGAGTAATGGCATGAGCGCCGGCAACACGTTGGCTGAAGCCCAGGTGCAGTGCCTGTCGGAGATCTTCGAGCGCGCGGTCAAACGCGAAATCCTCGAAGGCGAAATGGCCCTGCCGGACGTGCCGCAGGAAGTACTGGAAAAGTACCCGAGCATTCTCGCCGGGATCAAAGGCCTGGAAGAGCAGGGCTTCCCGGTGCTGGTGAAGGATGCGTCGCTGGGTGGTGAATTCCCGGTGATGTGCGTGACCCTGATGAACCCGCGCACCGGTGGTGTGTTCGCCTCGTTCGGCGCACACCCGAGCCTGGAAGTGGCGTTGGAGCGTAGCCTGACCGAGCTGCTGCAAGGCCGCAGCTTCGAAGGCTTGAACGATTTGCCGCAGCCGACGTTCTCCGGCCAGGCCGTGACCGAACCGAACAACTTCGTCGAGCACTTCATCGACTCCAGCGGTGTGGTGTCGTGGCGCTTCTTCAGTGCCAAGTCTGACTTCGAATTCGTCGAGTGGGACTTCTCCGGGCAGGGCGAAAACTCCAACGCCGAAGAAGCCGCAACGCTGTTCGGCATTCTCGAAAACCTGGGCAAAGAAGCCTACATGGCGGTCTACGACGATCTCGGCGCCAACGCTTGCCGGATCCTGGTGCCGGATTACTCGGAAATCTACCCGGTCGACGATCTGATCTGGGACAACACCAATAAGGCCCTGCAATTCCGCGCCGACATCCTCAACCTGCACAGCTTGAGCAAAGTCGGTCTGCGCAACCTGGCCCAGGGCCTGGAAAACAGCGAGCTGGATGATTACACCGATATCACCACGCTGATCGGTATCGAGTTCGACGACAACACGCCGTGGGGCAAGCTGACCATTCTGGAACTGCGCCTGCTGATCTACCTCGCCCTGCAGAAATTCGAGCAGGCCAAGGACCTGGTCGAAGCGTTCCTGCAATACAACGACAACACTGTCGAACGCGGCTTGTTCTATCAGGCGGTGAATGTGTGCCTTGAGATGGAGCTGGACGAGGATCTGGAGCTGGCCGATTACGAAGCCAACTTCCGTCGCATGTTCGGTGACGAGCGCATGGACGCGGCGATTGGTTCGGTCAACGGCAGTGTGCGTTTCTACGGTCTGACACCGACCAGCATGAAGCTCGAAGGGCTGGATCGGCATTTGCGTCTGATCGACAGTTACAAAAAGCTGCACACCGCGCGGGCGAATGCGGCGGCGTTGAAGCGCTGATAGCAGACGGTCACTTCGTAGTGAGGAGCCTGTGGCGAGGGGCTGAATCCCCTCTCCACGGTTGCGTAAACCTGTGCGGGCGGGCTTGCCAAAGAACAGGTCGTCTCAGTGAATGATTACTGCGGCGCCAGATCGCCGTACAAGTACGCCGCCGTCACACCCCCATCCATCAAGAAATCGCTACCCGTAATAAACGTGCCTTCCGGCCCCATCAGCAACGCACCGACCGCGCCGACTTCATCTGGTGTGCCACCGCGTCCGGCGGCGCTCAAGTCGATCATGCGCTGATAGCCGGGGCCACGCGGGCCGCTCAGTTCGTCTCGTGCCAGCGGGGTGAAAATGATCCCCGGGCTGATGGTATTGACCCGCGCCCCACGCTTGCCCCAACGCACCGCCTCGGCCATGACCCGCAATGAGTTACCGCGTTTGGAAATCTGGTAAGCGTGCAAGGGATCGCTGATCTGATCAGCTTGTAGCATCGGTAACGCCAACAGTTCTTCCACCGGCGTGGTGGCCAGTGCCTTGTTCTGCTCGACACTCAGAGCCGGCAGGCGATGGCCAGACTGCGAGGCGATCACCACCGCCGAGCCTCCCTTGGCGATGACATTACCGAATTCCTCCAGCACCAGCGCCGTGCCATACAGATCCACTCGAAGAATGGTCGCGACTGGCGCCTGCGAAGGGGAAACGCCAGCGGCAAGGATCACGCCACTGATCTCGCCGATGGCGGTGGCGGTCTGCACCAGGGCCTGCACCGATTCACGAGAGGCGATGTCGACGACCGTCGCGGTGACCTCAAACCCTGCATCGAAAAGGACTCTGGCTGCTGCGTCGGCGTTCTCCTGTTTCAGGTCCGCCAGTATCACATGCTTGCCGGCACTGACCCGGCGGGCGATGGCCTGGCCAATAGAACCGGGACCGATGACGACGATCACTTGTGCAGGATTTTTCATGGTGGGCAACTCTTTCCAGGTGTTCCTTCACCTTATAGGGCTGTTCATTGCTCAACAATACGGTTTTGATTGCTAGGGTTCATGAGCAGAACTCATCAATTGTCTTCAGCGTTTGCACTGCGCCTGCACCACCTGGCAAGTGTTCGGCGTCCCTCCAGAGCGGCTCGCATAGCGCATGCAGTTATTCATCGACTTCTTGCGCGCCATGCTCAAGGTGTCGCCCCAGGCCAGACCACCTTCGCCGGAAGTGGGCACGGCTTTGGCGTAGCAGTTCGAGCCGTTGGTGGCGTAGCGTTTGCTCGAACAGCCGGGCGTCAGCGCCATGCCGGTGGCGAGCAGGGTCAGTAGCACCCAAGACGAGCATTGGCGTGCGGTGATTGTGGTCATCTGGGTTCCTCGTTGAGTCATGCGCCTCAATGGCCTCGCTGACAGGCGTTGGGCATTATCCAGCAATCGACATAAGGAAGCGTCCCCAATGCGTGCACCCACACTACACCTGATGTGCGGCAAGATCGCCTCGGGTAAAAAGTGGATGACGCCATCTGCCGTGCTCGGTTGCATGCACGCAACACACTGGCCGAGCATGAGTTGGCGGCGTCGGAGCGGAGTTTGATTTGATCACTCGATACTTTAAGGCGCCAGACATGGGCGGCAAGCTCCCACTTTGGATCTCTGGCAGCTGCCAGTCCTGAGCTCACCGCAAAAAAACTGTGGGAGCTGGCTTGCTCCCGAAATTCATGCAAAAAACCGAACCCTACGGACAAAAAACGCAGCCCACGGCCCGATCGCGCAGCCATCTTCTTGCGCAGTCGTTCTGTCATATTCGGTATCAGTTGATTGCAGATAGTAGCCAGCCCAACGCTAATTCCAATGAGGCTGCACTGTGTTTCAACGTCTTGTGTGTTCGCTGTCTGTTCTGAGCCTGTCCATCGCTGCTGCCCAGGCTGCCGAGCCGGTCGTGCTCGACACGCCCCGCCTGCAAAGCATCGACAACTTCCGTGATGTCGCCGGGCTGACCACCGCGTATTCCACGGCCCACGATGGCACGATGCGCGGTGGCGTGTTCTACCGCTCCAACGCGATCACGCCGTCGGCAGCGGATCTGGCGACCCTCAACAGCCTCGGCATCAAAGCCGTCTACGACCTGCGCACGCCGAGCGAAATCGCTGGTACGCCGGACACAATGCTGAGCGGCGCGAGCTACCAGAACATCGACATCATCGGCAGCACCACCTCGGGCGCGAACATCACCACCGTGTCGTTCAAAAGTGCCGCCGATGCCATCGCCATGATGGAACAGACCAACCGCGCCTTCGTCAGCGACGCGGGGATGCGCGGGCAGTTCGGCAAGTTATTCAACGAACTGGCCAGCACCGACGGCGCGCAACTGTTCCATTGCACCGCCGGCAAGGACCGCACGGGCTGGACGGCCGCCGTGTTGCAGAGCATCGCCGGCGTCGACAACGCGACCATCATGGCCAACTACCTGGCAACCAACGACTACACCGCCGCGCGCGTCGCCGCGACCCTCAAGGCGTTGCCGCCGAGCATGGCCTCGATCTATGCGCCGCTGCTTGGCGTGCAGGCCAGCTACCTGCAGGCCGGTCTTGATGAAGTCACCGCCGAATACGGCAGCATGGACAACTACCTCAAGCAAGGTCTTGGCCTGTCGCAGGAAACCATCTACGTGCTGCGCGGCAAACTGGTCGAGTACAACAGCCTGCCGGGGCAGGCCGGATTGGTCGGCAACGCCGCTGCCGGTGCCGAATTACTGCGTCAATTGCAGAACACCAACCTGTCTGGCAGCTACAGCGCCTACAACTCTTACCTGCAATCGGCCATCGACGCCGGCACCCTCGGCGGTGTCGAAGCTCAGGTCGGCGGCCAGGTTCATGCCGACGCCGCCAGCTACCTGCTGCGGCAGAACGCGTTGATCGAACAAGCCGCCGCCCCCTACGCCAGCGGCTCCGATCTGAACGTCGGGCAATACCGGTTGTGGACCACCGCGCTCGCCGGTTACCTCGGCACCGACGGCTCGTCCCGCGCCGAGAGCAGCAACGAACACAGCCAAGGCCTGATGGTCGGCATCACCCAGCGCTTCTCCGAACAACTCAGTGCTCGCGGCGGTTTCGGTTACAGCAAAGGCACCGTCGGCGGCGCAGGTGGCGAGGCCGATACCGACTTCACCTTCTTCAACCTCGGTGCGCGCTACGGCTTCACCAGCCTGGAACGCGGGCTGTTCGTCGACGCCAATGCCAGCGCCGGCTACGTCGATTACGCCAGCAAACGCGAACTCGGCGGCGGCCTCGGCACGGCCAAGGGCGACACCCACGGTAACCTCACCGGCGCAACATTGGCGCTGGGTTACCGCGCACCGGTCAACGGCATGATCCTCGAACCCAGCCTCGGTGTGCGAATCAGCCACCTCGACCTCAAAGGCTTCAAAGAGCAGGGCAGCGAACTGGCACTCGACTTCGACGACAACACCGCCACCCGCCGCAGTGCCGTCGCCAACCTCAACGTGGCGTTCGCCCCGGTGGCGATGGGCGCTTGGCAACTGGTGCCAGGCGTACAAGTCGGCTACGAACGCACGCTGGGCAACAACGACGTCAACAGCCAGGGCCACTTGCTGGGCCTCGACATCGAACAACGCGCCGCCTTCGACAACCGCGACCAGTTCAGCGGCGGCGTCAACCTGATGGCCAGCCTTGGCGCTGTCAGCGTCGGCGCAGAAGTCGGTGCCAGCGGTGGTGGTGACAGCCACGGTTTCAGCGGCAGTCTGAAGGCCAGTTACGCGTTCTGAAGCAGGGACAACCGCGCAAGGTCAAGGACGACCACCATTGACAAAGCACCATCAGAACCCGCTAGAAGCAGGGAATTGGCGACCCTGATTCACCGACTAACCCTGTGGGAGCGAGCCTGCTCGCGAAGGCGTCATGTCAGCCAACATCACCGTCAACTGACCCACAAGCTTCCTTGCCTATAAACCAATCAAACCCGACCCCCTCAGTTGCGCCGGACTCACCCCATACGCCTGCTGAAAATACTGACAAAACCGCCCGATATTGCTGAAGCCAAAGCGCAACGCCACCTCCGTCACCGACGCCGAATGCCGCAGCGCCTCGAAAGCCCGCTCCAGCCGCACCTGCCGCTGATACGCCACAATCGACATCCCGACAAACCGCCGAAACCCCTCCTGCAATGCGCGCTGACTGACATTGCTCAACCGCGCCAGCTCTACGCCACTGACCAATTGCTCCGGATGCGCCTGAATAAACGCCATCGCCAACTTCACATGCCGCGGCGCCACCCTCGGTGCAGGCTGGCGCAACGCCTCGGTAAAATTGTGCGGCCACGCCTCCAGCACCGCATCAATCAACATCTCGCGCAACCGCGACGGCATCAGCGTGCCGCTGTTGAGCAACAGATCAAACTCCGTGCCCGTCGCCAGATCAATCAACGCCTTGATCCCCCGAAACGCCGCCGTGTGCAAATCCACCATCGGCTCAAACACAATCTTCTGCACAACCGGTCGCCCCAACAACGCCGCCAACCGCTCCGTGAGCTGCGCCCGACTCACGGAAATCCCGTGCTGCGCATGATTGTCGAGAAACCGCATCGAACGGATATCCGCCTTATCAATCGCCAACCCCACCTGCGCCACACCGACGGACTTGGTGCGGTGGTTGAACACAATCTTGCCCGCCGTGGTAATCACGAAAGTGATCTCGTCCTGCGGGTCGGGGAAGGTGACGGTGAAATCACCGTGGTAATGCATACGCCGGAAACTCACGCCGTCGTGTCTGCCGTAGACACCGTCGATGATGATGCTGGAAGGGATTGGCGGGGAGTCGGCGTAGCGATTGCCGAAGAACCGGGAGAAGAGGGCGCCGAAGTCTTCGGCGTGGAGGTTTTCGGAGCGGAGGATGATTGTCTGGCGGGGTGGGGCGACGGAGTACACCTTGGGGCACCTTTTGTTGGGGCTCTTGGGTAAGTGAGGAGGAGGCGCAGGGGAGGTTAGCAGGTTGGGGGTGACAGGTTTGTGACGGCGGTTTCGTCGGTGGAGAGAGGTCTGCTTTCGGCCAAAAGCGGTCGGTAGGCGCTCTAGTGGTTAAACGATAGCGTATCGCTATGGATGTTCGGCAACGGAGTTTGTCATCTATATTATTAGGTGGCCTTCGAGATCATAAATTTGTTGCTTACCGAAGAAAATAGTGTATTTTCGGGTTGCGTAGGCGTATCGCCTATTTGCCGCAATCGAAACATAACATCCGCTGGTTAGCTCAGTAATGAGCGTTCAATGTGTAGGCATTGAACTGATGAGGAGAGGGCCCCGGCAGTCTCCGACCCCCGCGTCCCGCTGGAGTGCTTCACGGTGGGCCTACCATGAGAAAGATGGTGGTTTTCAGCGGATGGTTTCGATGAACGCAACATCTTTCTCTTTACCCTATGTTATGGGTTGGTACGGCTCACATTTATATCCAATGGATTGGCTATCGTGCTTGCGAACCCACTAAAAATCTCGAAAAACTCAATTAGTAGTCGCGAAAATTTATGCAAGCTTCTGCGTGTTACTGATGAGTTCCTTGCTTCTGTATTGGCATTGAGCCATGAGGAGCGATACACCAAAAAAGAAAATGTAAAAAAAGCGGGAGGAATAAGTCGCCCCATTTACAACCCTCATCGATTCTTAAGAAAAATCCAAAAGCGAATAAATGTTGCAATTTTTTCCAACCATTACGTGATTAGATGGCCGCACTATATTTATGGCTCAGTGCCAAACCAAAAAAACAATGACGCCTATGATAGCAAGGACTATGTTTCTTGTGCTGGAAGGCACTGCGGTGCAAAAAGCCTGCTAAAAGTTGACGTTTCGAGCTTCTTTGACAACATCCATCAGGATATAGTTTTCTCTATATTCAGCAGATTTCTTAAATATGACGATGAAGTCTCCAGTGTTCTTGCCGACTTGTGCTGCCATAACTCTCATCTTGTTCAAGGGGGCTTGACATCAAGTTACATTGCCTCTTTGTGCTTATATGATGTTGAGGGAGATGTTGTTGAGCGACTTAACAGAAAAGGCTTCACCTACACTAGATTGGTAGATGATATAACTGTTTCATCAAAGTCGCTAAATACCGACTTCACGTATTCGCTTAAAATTATTAGTGATATGTTGACCGCCAAAGACCTCCCTATCAATGAAGGTAAGACCCGAGTATTTAGAACCTCCACTGAACCACTGACCGTCCACGGACTGAGAGTAAGTTTTAATACTCCGCGACTTCCTGCTGATGAGGTAGGTAGAATTAGAGCAGCGGTTCGCAACTTAGAGTCTCTCGCAGCCGAGCCTAGCTATAGAACTACGCACGGATACAGGCATGATTATAATCGCTGTATGGGGCGGGTGAATAAACTCCATAGGGTTCGCCATAATCAACATAAAGCGCTTCTAAATAGACTTAATTCCATTAAGCCTTTGCCATCAAGACGTGATGTTAATAGAGCTAAAGATATGGTTGCACGCTTAGAAAAAGATTTTGACACCAAAAAGCATACCCACTGGTACAAGTCTAGATTTCATCGAGTTATGGAGCGGCTGATAGTTTTAGATCGTGTCTACGACATAACTTCTAAGCAGTTAAGGAATAAGTTAAGAAGGCTCAAGCCTGCGAGTGAGGACGTAATTGATAAGTCTTTATGAATTGATAGCGTGGCCCTCTAAAGGTATGCGAGATTTTTTTTCAAGTCAGCATTCTTATTTTAAGTACTTGATTATGTTGCTTGCCTCAATCGGAGGTGTCGGTTTTGGTCTTTCTTTTGTTATATTTGTGACGATTTTTCTTGCAGATCAGCTTTACCTGTTACCGTTTTGCTTTACCAATAAGTGTTTTATAAGCCTGTATGAACATTATAGCACGGCTTTCAATATTGCTAAGTCAACGTTAGATCTCATTGTCCTTGTTGCTACTGTCGGTGCGATTTTTGTGGCGCTGTTGAGTTACTTGTCTACACTCAAGTCGTCGTATTTTACAAACCATATATCTCACCTTTCTCTGTTTCAGAGCTTCTTCGTGGAGGAAGTAAGGAAGAGGGACTTACTTTCTATGTCATCATTTGATCCTCATAAAATCTACGGCCTTATCTATTCGAACTCAAGAAAGGGAGATATGTCATTGTCTAATTCGTATTTTGAGTTCGTTGGTCAGCTTAATGAGGTTATCTCTGGTTCGAACTTTAGATCTTATAAGGCTAGTAAAGGGCCTTTTATCTACAAAGACCACCAAGCGGAAATGATCAAAGCTTTGGAGGGGATTGGATTCAATCTTCAATTTATGCCGAAGAAAGATTTTTACGAAATTGAAACTCAAGTGCTTTCATTGCTTGACTCAATTTCAAAATCTTTTTGCGGGGGGGATGATCGAACAAAGCTTGAAAGGCGCATTTACAGATAGGTGCATTTGATTTGGCAGGCCCAGGGGGGAGGTACGGCTGATTCTGAGAGGCTCGGAGTCTGTTCACCAAGCTCCAATTACCGAAGCATCTTTAAGCCTCACATGGCTCACCTGACCCTTTTCGTTACGTATGGTGAGGACTGAGGGAATGGTTTTTGGTGGCTTTCTGTACCAGTCGCTGCACCCCTGAACTACGTCAGTCAGAAATTGGTTTTCCGCGACTTTCCTCAACAGGCTGTCGGTCAGCTCCATATTCGGATCGAAGAAGAAGTCACCATCCCTTACGAGGTCTGCCGGGGAAGGCTTCATCGTCTCGATCTTTCGTTGAAAAGATTTCGCCGGGGGCAAAAATGCATGATTCGAGGATGCGGCCGTTTCGGGGAAAATCGGAGTCATGAAGTCAATGAGGTAACCGTCACAAGCGACCATCGCATGAAAAGCATCGACGGAGCTATGGACTTCGTTATTTTCAATTTTTGCGAAGCACATGACGCTTGAGTCTCTCATATCGCTCATCAGGCACATGGCACCTGCCAAGGCATGAGCCTCTTTCTTGTAGTGTATGCGCAGTATTGCTGCGCCTGCCAGGCTGAAGTACCAGCAAGCGTGAGCAGTGTCTGCGTTAGCAGAGTCCAGGACGCTTCGGATTACGCGATGAATCCTCAGGTAGTCCAATAGCGGGAGTAAATCGGTCGATTTTTTGCTCATATGCGCCCTTATCGATAAGTATGTGGCTTGCCCTCGGCCAACTTAAACGTAGATCATGCCATGGCCTAAACACAAATTGAGCGTATCGAAGTTGTTGGCAGATGAGTAGCCACTCATGACCGACCACTATTAGCCGCTCTCTGCCCGATACCTCGGGCGGAAATCGGCCAAAAGCGGGCTACCGCGCATCAGCTGGAAAGAGGCCATAGAGGATGAGTGCGCCTACGAAGGCTGGGGCTGTTCAACTTTCAGTATTCCGCTAGCGCACATATGGCATAAGGGGACGGATTTATTTTCGAAAATGGATCTGTCCCCATTTATTGGGGCTTTGATGACTGGCCGCTTTTGGCCGACAGCGGTCGCTTACCGATGTCCGCTTCTGGCCGCTCTCTGCCCGACACATCAGGCGGGAGTCGGCCAAACGCGGCCAGTCAATGCAACCAAACGTAACTAAACAGGCTGCTCGCTCACACAACGTGTTGACGGAGCTTAAATACTTAACTTCCGCCCATGGGCTTAGCGGCCTCACCCTAGATCGTCGGAATTTCGACTTCTTATGAATTCGTTGGACGGAGTGATGTCAAAATAGTAGCCTAGATATACCTTTATTCAAGGAAGAGACCGAATGAAACGGCGTTTAACGGCACTCGTAATTGGAATTTCAAACTATCCAGGCGGAGCAGCTCTAGCTAATGCAACGCATGATGCTATCGACATGGCTGAAGTACTTGAAGCCTTGGACTTTTCAGTAATACTAAAGGTTGATTGCACCGCAGAGGACATAGATAGAGCCATAGAAAACTTCAAAGACAATTTAAATAGTAACGATGTTGGGTTGTTTTATTTTGCCGGCCATGGAATACAAATCAAAGGCGAGAACTACCTGATAACAACCGACACAAATTTTTTTGATGAAATCTCAGTAAAACACACATCATTCGCCCTAAATCAGCTTATAGAGATTATGGACGACTGCTCAAATCCAACTAACTTAATAATATTGGATGCATGTCGAAACAATCCTTTTGTGCGATCTTGGAATCGTGGTCCAGAACTGACCGGGCTGGCTTCGGTCTACACTCCAAAAGGAACACTTATCGCGTTTGCTACATCGCCAGGTGAGGTAGCAGCAGACGGTCCTAATCGCAACGGCAGTTATACTGAGGCGCTTCTTAAGCACATCAACACACTCGATATTTCCGTAGAGGATCTTTTCAAGCGAGTTAGAAACACGCTCAGCGTTACCACGAGCAATAAACAGACATCTTGGGAGCACACCTCCCTTTCTGGCGATTTTTTCTTTAACATTAGCGCCGGGCGACGCCTCACAATCTACAGCGCCGCTGCTATCGCAGACTCGACGTTCATCCCTCCGATCGGCACACCAATTGCTGAGTGCATTCGAGAGTTAAAGTCAAGAAATTGGTACATTCAAAATCCTGCCATTTACAAACTTACCAGGGAAAATCTTGAAGCGTCAGATGTAAACTCACTATTTGTCTTGGGAAGAAATATCTATCAGGCGGCATGTGGATCGTCGAACGATGCAACGCATTATATTACTGACTTCAATAAAAACACATCTGAACTGTCCATAGAAAAAAGAAAGTCTATATTGGATGGCATGCTGTTTGAGGTGTTCTTTAATTCAAAAGGTGAGATCAGAGACGCGTTTAAGACCTCGAAATTTGACGAGCTCTTTGAGCTGCGAAAAATTGAGACGCTGATGCCGAGCTTTGAGCTGATCTCTGATGTACTGATAACCTATCAAAATCGATTTTACGTGATCCCTGGAAAGTTGAGGCAAATCAACATCGACATAAAGTCACAACAACTAGATTCAGGTGAGAAATTCATTACTGGAATTTTCTTTGAGGGGACCAATATCATCAGTAAAAATCTGAATAAGTATGCCGAAGGGGTGATCGGTCACCCAATAAGATACGACCACCTGGTAAATATGATAACGACACAGATGATGATTCCAAAATCCCAGCTTACTATCACGTGTGACTTTGATGAGAAATCAAATATTTTAATACCTTTCGGGACTAATCTCGCAAAATAATCAATGCGCTCAGAATTACCAAGGGCAACTGTGGGTCGAAAGCAGTCCTGCCTGAACGACTGCTTTTGGCCGGAAGCAGACAAATCACGCAGTCGATTTCTGACAGATCCCTCTCGGCGCTCACCATAGAGCGCCAAGCGGGAATATTCGCTAGGCCGTCGGCACAACATTATCCAACGCCTGATTCACCGCCAATTCTCCCAGCATCACGACCTGCGCAATGCCCAGCAGGGTCTTGCGAATCGGGCCCTCAACCAGCGCCGCGACGTCCCCCAACATCACCGTCGCCGAACCCAGTGATTCACTGGCGTTCGCCAGCAATTCCTCGGTGGCGATTTTGGGGTTGGCGAGGAACATGGCGTTGGGTGTGTAGGGCGTCGCCATGATTGGGCTGGCGGGGTTCAGGTAGTGGTCGAGGGCGCGTTCGGCGGCTTCGCTGAGTTTTCGGGAATCGGGGGATTCGTAGGGTGAGACTGTTTCGGTTTCGGGCGGGTTTGGTGTGACTTTGAACATGATGTAACTCCTGGGAAAACGATTAAGGAGCCATCACGCTTCGCTACCAAACGAAGGGTGGCGGCCATGCACAGGTTGGTAGACCGGCCCAGGAGCCCGGCGCGCCCGAAGACGCCCTACGCATGACCACCATAAAACAGGGACGGAAAATCGACCTCTGCAAAAGGGGAACTATGCGACCTGGAAGTGCCGGGCTACCAAACCCGATCGCTGCTTTTCAGCGACCGAACCACGATAGAACCCGCACCCTGGGCGCACAAGCCGGCGGATTCTGGCGTAGTCGTAGGCAATGGCGCAAGGCGTTGTAGCCTGGGTTGACGTAACGGCGAGTGTTTTTAAACGTGTGCGGGGAAAGGGTTAAACGTGAGGGTTTTCGGGGCTGCGCTTTTCGTGAATGGATGGTTTGGCAAAGAGGAAAGCGGGGCAGTATGACGTTTCGCTAAATCCCCTCGCGAATGGCCTGTCCAAGGTTCTCAGGTCTTATTCATCACCATTCCGGACACAGTGTTTGTCCAGCCGACCGATTTTTGTCGTGCGCTTCAATCCCTAACATCGTCTGCAACCCGTGACACAACACGGTTTCCCACGAGACGGTGAACATCATGAAACTTGCAAAAATCGCTCTTCTTCTGGCCTTTGGCGGTATCGGCGCGCAGGCGTTTGCGGCGGATGACACCGCGCCAGTCGAGGCGTACAACGCCGCCGCTCACCTAGACATCGCCCACGTGGTGTCGATCTCCGACGCGGCCAATCAGTGCGGCGCGGTGCCGGTGCAGATGACTTATGAAGACTCGAACGGCGCGCAACATGTCGTGCAATACCAAGTGATGGGCAGCGGTTGTTCCAACGGTTGATGTCGGTGCCGGCGCTGGAGGGTCGACACTCCAGGTCTGCGGCATTAAGCCTTGGCGAGTTCTTTGGCCCCGGCGATGTCTTCATCGGACGCCAGCAGTTGCGGAATGGCGGTTTTCAGGAACTCCACCCAGGTCTTGATTTTGGCGTCGACGAATTTGCGCGACGGGTAAATCGCAAACAGGTTGTATTCCTCCAGGCGGTACTGCGGCAGGACTCGCACCAGCGAGCCTCCAACCAATCCTTCGACGGCTGATGCCAGCGGCTGAATGCCGATGCCCATGCCATTTCTGATCGCCGTGGCCATGCCGTCGGCGGTGTTGATGTGGAAGGGCGAGTCGGGGATATTCTGGGTTTCCATGCCCTGTGGCCCTTCGAACACCCAGTTTTCTGCGGGCATTACCGTGTTGACGATGCGCAGGCAATCGTGCGCGGCGAGGTCGGCAGGCGTAGCGGGGTGGTCGCGTTTGGCCAGGTACGCTGGTGAAGCGCAGAGAATGCTGTAAGTGGTGCCCAGGCGTTGCGCGACGAAACCGGAATCCGGCAGGTCGCGGGCGAGGACGATCGACATGTCGTAGCTTTCTTCGAGCAGGTCGGGCAGGCGGTTGCTCAGGGTCAGGTCGAACATCACCGTGGGGTGAATCTCGCGGTAGCGGGCAATGGCGTTGATCACGTAGTGATTGCCGATGGCGGCCATGGCGTGGATCTTCAGACGCCCGACCGGCAAGGTCTGGGCGGTGCCGGCTTCTTCATCGGCGTCGCGCAAGTCATCAAGAATTTTTTCGGCGCGCTGCAAATAACGTACGCCGGCTTCGGTCAACGCGAGGCGGCGGGTGGTGCGGTTGATCAGGCGCGTGTGCAGCCGGGTTTCGAGGCTGGAGACGGCTTTCGATACGTTGGTCGTGGTGGTGTCGAGCACGTCGGCCGCGGCGGTGAAACTGCCGCTTTGGGCCACGGCGACGAAGCAGCGCAGGGTCTGAATAACGTCCATCGTTGTTGTTGGCTCTGTGGATGGGATGGCCATTCTAGAGTTTGCCGTGGGTGGTGTTGCAATTGTTTGCGAGCGAGGGGCGGGCGCATGGCGGGTGAAAGGCTGGAAGACATTCTGGCGCCGGGGCTTTCGGTGGTGTTCTGCGGGATCAATCCGGGGTTACTCGCGGCGGCGCAGGGGCATCATTTTGCCGGGCGCGGGAATCGCTTCTGGCGCACCTTGCATCTGGCCGGGTTTACGCCGCATGAGGTGCAGGCGGAGGACGATCAAAGCATCCTGCAATTTGGCTGCGGCTTGACGGCGGTGGTCGAGCGGCCGACGGCGCGGGCAGATCAGTTGGCGGCGCAGGAATTCGTCGCGGCGGCTCTGGGCTTTGAACAGAAGATCCGCCGCTATGCGCCGCGTTATGTGGCGTTTCTCGGCAAGGCTGCGTATGCCGCGTTGTCGGGGCAGACAGTGGTGGCGTGGGGAGCGCAGGCGAAGACTTTGGGTGGCGCGCACGTGTGGGTATTGCCTAATCCCAGTGGGCGCAATCGGGCCTTCTCCCTTGAGCAATTGGTCGCGGCCTATCAGGAATTGCATCAGGCATTGATCGCAGGCCGATCCAGCGGGGTTGTTCAACGCCAGCCTGGAGGGCAACACCCGCCGGGCGATTGATTTTCACGAGGTCGATCCGGGCGATGCGCAGGCCTTGAAAGCGCTGATTCGCAAGGCGATTGCGCTGAAGGTGTCGAAGTGAATCGTGACGGTTGCCTTGATTCAGAAAATAACTGGCTGTTTTAAAACAAATTTTTTTGCACTCGGGGCTTCCCAGATCAAAAAAAGGTTGGTAAATTGCGGCCCATTCTCGCAGAGCTTGTTACAGAGCTTGAGATACAGGGGCGTCGCCAAGCGGTAAGGCAGCAGGTTTTGATCCTGCCATGCGTTGGTTCGAATCCAGCCGCCCCTGCCATATTCAGAAAAACGCCAGTCCGAAAGGGCTGGCGTTTTTTTATGCGCGCGATTTTGGTCCGGCAGCGAGGGTTGCCTGAGCCGCACCGGAAGACTGTTGTAAACTGCCCCGCGAAAAGTCCCGGCGGGTTGTTGGCCGGCGACCCTCATTCTCTCCAGACAAGAGACTTACATGGCTAATCACGACCTCAGCTTCACCCCTGATCCGGATGCGGATTCGATTTCCTCCGATGTTGTCGGTTTCAACGGCATTCTGGTCTCGACCCAGATCCCGACCCGCGCCGATGGCAGCCTGGAACTGGGGGATATCACCCTGCAAAGCGAATGCACCCTGCAGGCGCTGAAAGTGGCGCTGGAGCGGGCGGGCAGTTCGATGGATCGGGTGATGCACCTGACCATTTACCTCACCGACATGGCCGACCGCGCTGCGTTCAATGAAGTCTACAAGCGCTTCTTCGCCAAGCCATGGCCGGTGCGCGCGGCGGTGGGCGTGGCGTCGCTGGCGGTGGAAGGCATGCGCGTGGAAGTCACCGCGATGGCCGCCAAGGCCTGATCAACCTGCAAAACCGTGCTGGTGGCCAGCGATGACGCCCGGCCATCCAGCACTCGTCTGCGCACTTACTTCAGCGCATCAGCCAGCGGCAACCGCGCCATGTGCCTGGCTTTCAGTGAACCCAAATACAACCAGTCCCCATACTCGCGCGCCGTGGTGATCGGCGAGTAATTGCCGCTGCTGGCATCTTGCAGATTGGCGATCACCTTGCCCTGCAGATCCAGCCCCAGCACAAACCCGCGTTTCTCCACCGGTTTGGGCAGCACAGTCAGTGCCCGGACGATCATCGTGCGCACCCACGGATGCCCGGCGGTGCCGTCGAGCAAGGCACTGCGCGGTGCGTAGAGGGCGACCCAGAAGCGGTTGCTGCCATTGAACGCGAGGTTGTCCGGCAAACCGGGCAGGTTGTCGATGAACAGGTCATGGGTGCCGGCCTTGGGGCCCGTCAGCCAGTAACGACTGATGCGGTAGGCGCCGGTTTCGTTGACCAGCACATAAGCGTCGTCCGGGCCGAGTGTCACGCCGTTGGCAAACTGCAGCTTGTCGAGGAGCACGCTGGTTTTGCCGGTCTGAAAGTCGTAGCGCAGCAAACGCCCGTCACCGCCATGTTCGATGATCGCCTCACCGTCGTGCCCATAGCCCCAGCGGCTGCTGGCATCGCTGAAATAGGCGTAGTGCCCGGACTTGTCGATCGCCACGTCGTCGGTAAAACCGAAGGGCAGGCCATTGGCCTCGGTCGTCAGAGGAATCAGTCGACCCTGAGCGTCAAGCGAGAGCAGGCCTTTGACCGCGTCGGCAATCACCAGCAGACCGTTGGGATGCCGCGCCAGCCCAAGAGGGCGGCCGCCCGTGTCGCTCAGGACTTGGCGTGTCTTGCCATCGAGGCTGGTGCGAATCAGCCGCCCGTCATGCAGGCCGGTGATCAGGAAGTCGCCTTCCAGCAGCAGTGCTTCCGGGCCATCGATGTCGCCCGGGCCAATCTGTTCGACGGCTTTGAGTCGCTGGTTTTCGGCATATATCCCTTCGCTCAGTGACGGTGCCGCTGGCGGTTTCCACGCCACCGGTTGAACCCTGGTTGGCATCAACAGCAAAAACGCGATGACGAGGACGACCAGCAGTAACAGCAGGCGCTTCATGAGTGTTGCCCCGTCAGCGTCAGGTGCTTGAGTGCCATGTCGCGCAGGGCGTGCATCGATGTGGCCGATTCACGTTCGATGCGGCGCTTCAACAGCAACAGGTTGGCAACGCGCATGCCCAAGCCGTCGAAGCGATAATCCAGGGTGCGCACGAACCGTGTGCCGTCGCCTTCGGCCGTGCATTCGTAGGTCAGCCGCAACGACAGACCGTGGTCACCGCGCGCCCGCGCGCACCAGCGCCGGCCGGGCAGATACTCGGTGACCTCCCAGCGCAAATGACCGGCGCGCCCGCCGGCATGAATGTCTTCTTCGAAACGTGCGCCGGCGTGCAGCGGGCCTTGCGGGCCGTCGATCTTCAGCGACGAGGGATGCCACTGCGGCCAGTGGTTGACGCTGGCAGCGTAGCGAAGGATGGCCATGGGTTCGCCGGCGATATCGATCTGGTGCTGCATGCGGGTCATGGCGGGTCTCGAATGGCGCAACGGGGCGGGTTGCGGCTCCCAGTAGAGGGTGCCGAACAGGTAATCCATCAGCGGGAAAACGATATTGAAATTACGCTCCTGCATGCACTCGCGGCGGTGATGCAATTCGTGCAGATGACGCATCTGGCGGATCCACGGCAGGCGGGTCAGCGGATTATTCGGCGGTAGATGCTCGCAGGCGTGAAACACCTCGTAGGTCAGGTAGCCCAGCACCATGCAGCCGCCGAACAGCCCGGCGACATTGGCGTTGAACTGTGCGAGCAGCCACCAGAGCGGCAGGGTGAAAACCAGTGTATGCACGACGATGAGCCAGGCCGGAAACAGAATCACCCGCCAGTCGCGAGCGCCGTCGTAAGTCATGTGGCCGGGGGTGAAAAAACTGTGGTGGTCACCGGCATGCCGCGCATAAAACAGCTTGGCGAACGTCTTTTTGTGGTGGCCGAGATGACGATGAACCATGTACACGCCAACGTTGAACAACAGCAGGGTCAGCGGCACGCTCAGCCATTCCAGTGGCTGTACCTGGCGTGCGCTGCTCCAGAAGGCGCCGATCGCCAGCACGCCGAACAGCAGCACGAAAGCGCCGTGCAGCCACGGGTTGTACAACGGATGAATGGCCGCACGGTAGCGGCTGCGGAATGCCTCGGTGGTCTGCCTCAATGCGTTCACCTGCGGGTATTGTTGTTATACCCGGCAGATTAGCCGATCGGGCCGTTTGTGCAGGCCGGACCTTGAGGTCAGTTGTGCCATGCTCCGGTGCAAAGCGGCCGACTCAGCTCAACGGGTTCCAGCGCTGCGACCAGTCGTCATCGGTCTCGATCACCTGGCGCAACAGATCGAAGGCCTGTTGCAGGGTCGCCGAGTCTCGCTCGCGGGCGTACACCAGATAGGTTGGATAGCCGAATTCCGGGGCTTTGGTCACCGCTTCCAGCGCACCGGTTTCCAGATAGCTGCGCACCACACGGGTGCGAAAGTAGCCGCTGCCGCCGTGTTCGAGGATGTATTGCAGGGCCAGCGGGCCGAGGTTGAAACTCAACGCGGCTTTGGCCTTGTCTGGCAGGGCGGCGTCGTGCTGGCGACGGAAGTCCGGCCCCCAGTCGATGTAGACGTAAGGATCCGGGCGGTTTGGCGCACGCACCAGAATCAGTTTTTCTTCCAGTACCTGCTCGACTTGCAGGCCGGGCCAATATTCCGGCTGATAGACCAGCGCGGCATCGAGCACGCCGAGTTCGAGTTGGCGCAGCAGGTTTTCACCGTCGCGGATTTCCATGCGCAGGGCATGCCCGGGGATTTTTTCGCGCAGTTCGGCGGCCCAACTGAGCATCAACGGGTTGCACAGGCTGACTTCACCGCCGATGTGCAGCACGTTGTGATAGCCGTCCAGCAGCGGCAGGTCGCGCCGCGCGGCTTCCCAGGTCTGCACCAGTTGATTGGCGTAGACCACGAAGGCCTCGCCATTGGCCGTCAGTTTCGCCCCGGCGCGGTTGCGCACGAACAGCGTGCTGCCCAGCTGACTTTCGAGTTTCTGCACCCGGGCGGTGATCGCCGTTTGTGTGACGAACAACTTCTGCGCCGCCGCGGCGAGGCTGCCGTGGCGGACGATTTCCAGAAAGGTGCGGGCGAGGTCGATGTCCATGGGCGGGCCGGTGTCTGAGGTGCGGGCATTGTAAGTGCCGGCTCGCCACCGCGTCATCGTTCATTGCGCTGCGGTTTCCATGGATTTCGTGAGTGATGCAAACCCCTGCAGGAGTGAGCCTGCTCGCGAAGGCGGAATGTCTGCCAAACCAGTGTCGCCCGACACACCGCCATCGCTGGCAAGCCAGCTCCCACAGGTACTGTGTCGGACGCAGAATCCTGTGGGAGTCTGACTTGCCAGCGATGAGGCCTCAGTGGGCGCTGAAGCTCAATCCGCCAACTCAACCTTGCGCACCCGCGCCCAGTCTTCCACCAGCCGCGCCGGCGTGCCGCAGGCCTTGCGCTTGTAGACGAAGTGGCTGCACTTCTCGGCAAACTGGTTGCGGTTGTAGAGCATGTCTTCCTGCATTTCCTGCAGTTCGTTTTCCCGGCATTGCTCGATCAGCACCTGATCAACCCGCAATTTGCGCTCACGCACGGCGGCATAGGTCGGGTCGGTCAATGTCGCATTGGCCCGTTGCAGCAACCATAACGAAAACTCGTCCGGGCAGCGCGGACCGATCTCCTGGACCATGCCCAGTTGCAGCGCCTGCGTGGCGCTGATTGGCAGGCAGGCCTGGGTCAGTTGTTCGGCCACCGTCGGGCCGAAGGCGCGGGGCAGGCTGTAGGTCCAGTATTCCGAGCCATACAGGCCCATGCTTTTGTAATGCGGATTGAGCACGATGTCGGCCCGGGCAAACACGATGTCGGCGGCCAGTGCGAGCATCACGCCGCCGGCTCCGGCATTGCCGGTCACGCCGCTGACCACCAGTTGCTGCGCGCTGAGCAGCTCGGCGCAGACATCGTCGATCGCCTGAATATTGGCCCAGGCCTCGGCGCCCGGATCCTGCGCGGCCTGGATCACGTTCAGGTGCACACCGTTGGAAAAACTGCCGCGCCCGCCCTTGATCAACAGCACGCGGGTGTCCCGCGATTTGGCCCAGCGCAGCGCCTCGACCATGCGCTGACACTGTTCGGTGCTCATCGCGCCGTTGTAGAACTCGAAGGTCAGCTCCCCGACATGCCCGGATTCACGGTAGCGGATCGGCTGATACGCCTCCTCATTGAACGGCTCGCGGGCGATTGACCAGTCGAGCGTCGGCACGTCGGCCAGTTGCCCGGCCAGCACGTGCCGCGCCGGTTGCTTGAAGGTTTCTTCGCCGTGAAGTGGTTTGCGCCGCAACGAGCCGATCCACAGGCTGTGATCACCGGTGGCAACCAGCACCGCATCGTCATGCACCGCGAGGATCTTGCCGGGAATGCCGGTGCGCTGATCGAGGTGCGCGTCGTACACGTAATACTGCCCGCCGGCCAGACTCGCCAGTACACCGGGCTGGCCGTCAGCGGCGTCAATGCAGCGTTTGATGAATCGCGAGCAGTCGTGCCAGCTGAAGGTGCGGTCGGCCTGCTTCATGTTCGGTTGCAGGCGGCCGCGGACTTTGGGATCGCTGTAATCCAGTGCGACAGGGACAAAGCCGTCGATGAATTTTTCGACCACTTCGCGAATACAGCGAATCGCCGCATCGCTGACCCGACCGTTGTACAACTCGGACTTGCGCAAGCCCGGCGGCAGATTGAATTCGCAGGTGGCCCAGACCGGGCCGGCGTCCATTTCCTCCACCGCTTGCAGGGCGGTCACGCCCCAACTTGTGAGTTCGTTGGTGATCGCCCAGTCCAGCGCGCTGGCGCCACGATCGCCGACGATGCCCGGATGAATGATCACCACCGGCCGCCGGAGATTGCTCCACAGCGCTTGCGGCACGCGGTCCTTGAGGAACGGGCAGATCACCAGATCGGCGCCGCTGTGTTCGATCTGTTCGCACACCGAAGCCTCGTCGGTGAACACCACAACGCTGGGCGAGTGCCCGGCCTGGCGCAGTTCCAGCCAGGCGCGTTGAGTCAGGCCGTTGAAGGCCGAGGACAGCAGAATAATCTTCAGTGATCGCATGATTTTCTTCCTTGAAAGGGCTGCCGTGGGCTCCTGATGAGCCGTCCCTGGCATTCGATGGAGCGCGCAGATTAGTCAGTGCTGCAGCGCTGGCAACTGATCCGGGTCAACGTTGTGTGAGTCAATATTTCCCCGGCGAGCAAGTTCCTTATTCTCAAAGGTTTGACTGTCCTGATTTTTTATTACTTCAAATGTAAGCAGCGCTATTGCACAGTCGCGCCAGATCAGGAGTCGGACGATCCCGGCAGAACGATGGTTTTTCGCAGCGGGTGGGACCCGTTTCAGGGAGCAAGACATGGGTGATGTTCAAAATCCGCATGACCGGATGATTGGGCAAATGTTCCAAAAGGACTATCGCTGGCTGTGCGCTGCCGTTGGCCGCACGCTGGGTTGCCCGCACAGTGCACAGGACATCGCCTCGGAAACTTTTCTGCGGGTATTGACCCTGCCGGACCCGACCGCGATTCGTGAACCCAGGGCGTTGTTGACCACCATCGCCCGACGGCTGATGTATGAAGGCTGGCGTCGCCAGGACCTGGAACGCGCCTATCTGGAAAGCCTGGCCCTGGCGCCGGAACCGGTGCATCCATCGCCGGAGGAACGCGCGCTGGTGATCGAAGCGCTGTTGGCGGTCGATCGCCTGCTCAATGGCTTGTCGGCCAAGGCCAAAGCGGCGTTTCTCTACCATCAGCTCGACGGTTTGACCTACAGCGAAATCGGCGAACGGCTTGGGGTTTCCACCAGTCGGGTGCAGCAATACATGGTCGAGGCGTTCAAACGCTGCTATCAGGCGATGCAGGCATGAGGCCGGACGACGCGGTGATCGATGAGGCGGCGCAGTGGATGGCGCTGTTGCAGTCCGGTGATGCCAGCGCTGGCGAACGTGCGGCGTTCGACGCGTGGCGGGCAGCTGACCCGCGACATCAGCGGATCATCGAGCAAATGGGCGGTGGCCTGAACCTGCTGCGCCATCCGCACTTGCGCGGGCTGCCACGCAACAGTCTGTTGCACAGCCTGAATGCGCCGTCGAGTCGTCGGCGTTTTCTCAGTGGCAGCTTGAGCGTGCTCGGTGTCGCGGTGCTGGCCGGGTTGCTCGGGCGCCGCTATGGCTGGCTGCCGGAAGCGGGGGAGTTAGCGACCGGCACCGGCGAGCGACGCGATTTCACCCTGGAGGATGGCAGTGCGCTGAGCCTGAATGCGCGGACTCGGGTGGTGGCGCAATTCGATGCGACTCAACGCTTGCTGGCGTTACGCTCGGGTGAGTTGCTGGTGAACGTCGCCAAGGATCCCGCGCGGCCGTTCGTGGTCCAGACCGAACATGGGCGGATGCGGGCGCTGGGCACCAAATTTCTCGTGCAACAGGGCGACGATTTTACGCGGCTGGTGATGCTGCATTCGCAAGTCGAAGTGGTCACCGCTGGCGGTGCGCGGCAAGTGGTGGAGGCGGGGGAGAGTCTGCTGTTCAATGCTCAGGACATTCTGGCGCTTGAGCACAGCAACGGACAGGAAAGCGCCTGGGTGCAAGGTCGCCTGGAAGTGCGCGACCGACCACTGAGCGAGGTGATCGACAGCCTGCGCCGCTATCGTCGCGGCATTCTGCACCTGAGTCCCGAAGTGGCCGATCTGCGCCTGAGCGGCCTCTATCCGCTGGACGACAGTGACCGCACTTTGCAATTGCTGGAGCGTTCGCTGCCGATTCGCGTCACCTGGCACAACCCTTACTGGGTCAGCATCCAGCCTCGCCCTTAAGCCCACTGCAAACCCTGCAGGAGCTGCCGCAGGCTGCGATCCTTTGATCTTGAAAAAACAAAATCAAAAGATCGCAGCCTTCGGCGGCTCCTACGCAGAGGTGCGTTTATTCCGGTTATAGGTTTATGACTTCTTGGCCTAATCGCCGCCCTATAAAAAGCGCCGGCCCGCTGCTCATTCCCTGCAGACGCCTTCAACAGGGAAGCCCTTGATGATTTCATTCAAACAACAATTACCGCGCCTGACCCTCGCCGCCGCACTGGCGATGGGGCTGGGGCCGATCGCGGTGTATGCGCAGGATTCTGCGGCCCAGGTCTATACCTTCGACATCGCCAGCGGCCCGCTGGATGAGGTCTTGCTGGATATCTCGCGCCAGACCGGCGTACCGATTTCCTTCAGTCAGAATCTGGTGGAGGGCAAACGAAGCAGTGCCGTGCGCGGCGCGTTGGGCGGGCGTCAGGCGGTCGAGAAAGCGTTGCTCGGCAGTGGCCTGCATGTCGAGCAGAGTGCCCAGGGCCTGAGCGTGCGCGAAGGCGCGGCGAGTACGCCGGTAGCGGCCAAAGTCAGCGCCGCGGCCCCGGCCACCAGCGCCGATTACCGCATGGAAAAAGTCACCGTCACCGGCTCGCGAATCGCTCGTGCACAGAGCGATGGCGCGACCCCGGTCAACGTCATCACCCACGAAGAGATGGAAGCGCGCGGCTACAAGAACGTCTATGACGCCTTGGCGACGCAGACGCAAAACACTGGCATGACCCAGGGCGAGGACTACGGCAATACCTGGCAACCGGCGGCCAGCGCGATCAACCTGCGGGGCCTCGGCCCCAATCACACGCTGGTGCTGATCAACGGCCGGCGCGTCGCCGATTACCCGACGCCGTACGACGGCAAAGTCAACTTCACCAACCTGGCGAACATTCCTTCGGCAGTCATCGAACGCATCGAAATTCTCAGCAGCGGCGCTTCGGCGATCTACGGTTCGGACGCGATTGCCGGGGTGGTCAACATCATCCTCAAGAAGCAGATCAATGGCATCGACGTCAATCTCAAGGGCGGCACCAGCGAGCGTGGCGGTGGCGACAATCAGCGCCTGCAAATCAGCGGCGGCGGCAGTTGGGGCGACTTCGACGGCTTGTTCGGTCTCGAGCTGACCAACCGCGATCCGATCTGGGCCGATGATCGCGGCTTCATGCAAAGCGGCCCGCTGGCGGACGTCGGTTACCGCCGCGACCTGAGCAACAACCGCTACCTCGGCCCTGGTTGCGGTGCCTATCAAGGCACTTTCGACAACAAGCTGTTGAACAGCGGCGGACGCTGCCGCACCGATCAGATGTACAACGATTACTGGACCATTCAGACGCAAAAGGAAAACTACGACGGCTACACCCGTGGCACTTGGCATTTCAGCGACAGCGGTCAGGTGTTTGCCGATTTGATGTATGGCCTCGATCACATTCAGAACAACACCCGTGGCCCGACGTTTACTTCGCCGGACTTCATCAACCAGAACAGCGGCAATCTGGAGCGCTGGTATCGCCGTTACGGCGAAGAGGAAATCGGTGGCCGCACCAGCAACAACAGCAAGTGGACCGACACGTCGTGGACCGGCACCCTCGGCCTCTCGGACAAGATCGCCGACACCGGCTGGCGTTATGACCTGGCGGCCAACCGCTCGGAATATCGCAGCGTCAGAACCACGCGCTACACGCCGCTGTCCTCGATTCAGGATTTCTACCTCGGCCCGCAACTGGGCACGCGTGACGGTTACCCGCTGTTCGCCCCGGACGCCTCGCGGCTTGATCGTCCGCTGACGCCACAAGAGTGGGAGCAGTTTCGCAGCAACCTGACCCAGCGCAGCAAGTCGGTTTCCACCAGCTACAACGCCTCGATCAATGGCGATCTGTTTGACCTGCCGGCCGGCCCGGTCGGATTTGCCGGGGTGCTGGAAGCGGGCAAGCAGGAATATCGCGTCGACCCGGACGACGGTCTGAATGACGGCACTTTTTATGGCGTGAGCCCGGCGCAAAGCTCCGGCGGTTCGCGCAAGCGCTACGCCGCCGGTGGCGAGTTCAGCATTCCGGTGACCGACACCGTGCTGGCCACCGCCGCCGGGCGTTGGGACCAATACAAATTCAGCGGTCGCAGCGAGCAGCAGAAAACCTACAACCTCGGCCTGGAATGGCGCCCGATCACCAGTCTTTTGCTGCGCGGCAGTTACGGCACCAGTTTCCGCGCGCCGGATCTGAACTACATCTACCAGTCCGACAGCAACGGTTACTACCCGGCGCAGATCGACTACTACGGTTGCAGCCAGGGCGTGCAGGGCGCGTGTGATCGCGGACGGGTCGACTACACCCAGAGCGGCACCCCGGACCTTGAGTCCGAGCGCGGCAAATCCTGGACCTACGGTTTTGTCTGGTCGCCGTCGCGCAATTTCGATTTCTCCACCGATTTCTGGCGGGTCGAGATCGATGACCTGCTGACCACCGTCGACGAAAACCGCCTGTTGCAGCAAGAGAACGAATGCCGCAACGGCACCCAGGACATCAACTCGGCCAACTGCCAGTCGACCCTGGCGCGCATCGACCGCAATCCGGGCAATGCCGCCATCGATCCGAATCAGTTGCAACGGGTGCGGGTCAACGCGATCAACGCCGCCAGCGAGCGGGTCAGTGGTCTGGACTTCAAGAGCAATATTCGCTGGGGCGCCGGCCAGTACGGCGCGTTCAGCTCGGCGCTGGGCTATACCCTGGTGCTTTCGCATTTCTACAAGGAATCCGACGAGGCGCCGACTCAGGACTGGCGCACCTCACGCACCAACTACGACTGGCGCAGCAAGGTCAACGCCAGCCTGACCTGGGATTACCAGAAGGCCACGGCGACGCTGATGGGCATTCGTTACGGCTCGGTGACCAATGGCGCGGGCGACGGGCGTTTGTCGCCATGGACGGTGTTCAACGCCAGCGCCCGCTACAAACTCAACGACCGCGCCAGTGTCGGCCTGACCGTGAACAATGTGCTCAACCAGATCAAGCACGACGACTCCGCCGGCTGGCCGTATTACCCGACCGGCAACTACGACCCGTACGGGCGGCAGTGGTGGCTGGATGTGAGTTATCACTTCGGCAGTTGAGCACGTGGAATATGTGAGTAACGTCCTACGGAAACGGGGGAGTTTTTTGCAGAAACGGGGATATTTCCGACGACAATCTCAGGTTGGTCGTCGGAAGCGTGATCTATAGCATCGGAGCTGACATTGAAGTCGTAAACGGCTTGGACGCTCAGGCCTCTGATAACGGATGGATTATGCGAACTCCCCACCTCGAATACGAAACGCCTGCTTATTCCCATCGCCTTCACTGGCGCACCGATCGTGCCAGATGCCCCATGGAGGAGGTCACGATGCCCAGCGTCAAGGTACCCCGGCTGACGGGGGTGAAGAGGGCCGAGGGCAGACCTGTCGACTTGCTCGTGAATGGCCGGAACATAGGTGACGATGCCTTTCTGATCGTTGACCTGACCGACGAAGGTTTTGAGCTGAACGATGTCGTCAACATGCTTTCAACCTCTGAGCTTTATCTGCAAGGCGACATGGTCAAACGCATCACCGGCAAGTCGGTCAGCACCGTACGCCGATTACTGAAGGAAGGTAAAACGGTACGGCTTGACCCGCAGCAGAGCGTCGTCGCCTACCAATATGCCTTGGTGCTGGAAAAGGCCACTCGCGCCTTCGGGAGGCAGTCACGGGCCGAGGCGTGGCTGCGCAAGCCCAGCACCTACCTGAACGGTCGCGTCCCCGCGGAGTTTATTCGGCACTCACTGGGGTTTCAGATGGTGGAGCAGTATCTGGGGCAGCTGATATACGGGGTTTACACATGAATCCCTTGCCCTGGGACGAGCACTGGTATGCCTGGCGGCTGGATCCCGAGGTTTATGGCGGGACTTGGGACAGCGGGATGGGTTCAAATCTCAATGGTGGCCGATGGAACAAACCCGGACGACGAGTCGTTTATGCATCGGTCGATCCGTCGTCGGCCATTCTGGAGGTGGCAGCCAATCACAGCTTTGATGCGCTGGACAGTGAACCCTATGTACTCACGTGTTTTGAGGTCATCAACGAAGCAAAAGTGAAAATAGTGCAGCCTGAGGAAGTGCCGAATCCTTACTGGTTGAGCCCCGCCAAACCTTCACCCAATCAACAACTGTTTGCCGATTCGTTATTGGCAGAACATCCGTTTGTACTGATCCCCTCGGCGGCAACCCGCCATTCGTGGAATTTGCTGGTGAGCTGCGAATTGGCGGAGGGCCAGTTCAGGATGGTTTCTCAGGAGCGGTTTGGGCTGGATACCCGGTTGCTGAGGGAGATGGAACTGGTTTGATACACAGCTGGTTTTTTTGCATAACCTCATCACCCAACGGTCTAAATCGGGCTCTATAAAACCCTGCTGTCCATTGCACATCCCTGCATAAACCAAAACGCAGGGATGGCTGTTCATGATCCATTTTTCACCCGTTAGATCCCGTTTGAGCCTGGCCTTGCTGCTGGCGATCAATACCTTGCCGGCAGTTGCTGCCGACGAACCCACGACCCAGCTGCAACGGGTCGAAGTCACCGGCACCGCGATTCGCCGGGTCGATGCGGAAACCGCGGTGCCGGTCACCATTCTGCGAGTTGAAGAATTGCGCGAGCAGGGCGTGAGCACCACAGAAGAACTGGTGAGCCGGATTTCCGCCAACCAGTCCTCGGTCGGCTCCGGCCGCTCAGTGGGTTCGAGCAGCGGCGGGGCGTCGTATGCCGATTTGCGTGGCATCGGCCCGAACAAGACGCTGGTGCTGCTCAATGGCCGGCGCCTGAGCAACAACGCGACCAACGCGATCAATGGGTCCGGGGTTGACCTGAACACTATTCCGTTCGCCGCCATTGATCGCGTCGAAGTGCTACGTGACGGCGCTTCGGCGTTGTACGGCACCGATGCGATCGGAGGGGTGATCAACTTCATCACCAAGACCAGCCTCACCGAAGGCCAGCTCAGCACCAACTACGACACGCCGACTCATGCCGGCGGTGGTGAAAGTCGTAACTTCAGTGGCAGCTGGGGCTTTGGCGATTTGCAGAATGACCGCTTCAACGTGTTCGGTGTGGTCAGTTACGACAAGCAGCAACGCCTGGCTGCCGAGGATCGTGGCTACACCTACAACTATCAGCCCGGACGCGGTCTCGATTACACCTCCGGCACCGCATCGCCGGCGAACTGGAGTCAGGGCAGCAACGCCACCAACCCGTTGGCCGGTTCCGGTTGCAACGCGCCAGGATTGCTGGCGCGCAACGGCATCTGCCGCCAGAGCCTGTGGAACTACCTCGATCTGGTACCGGAAACCGAGAAGACCTCGGCTTTCGCCAAAGCCACCGGCAAGCTTGCGGACGATCACAATGTCAGCCTCGAATATTTCTGGGCGCGCAACGAAAACCGTACGCAGATCGGCCCTGGCACCTTGATGGGCAATCAGGTCAATCCCGGCACGACGTTCTATCCCGGTAACGGCATTACCCCCGGCCCCAGCGTTTTCGCCCTCGACCCGACGCAACCGGTGGATGTGAACTGGCGCGAAACCGCCGTCGGCGCGCGTCAGCATGAAGACGACAACACCGGCCAGCGTTTGCTGTTGAGCTTCGATGGCAGCGTGGTTGGGTGGGACTACAACGTCGGCGCGTCGTACAACCAGAACAAAGTGGTGAATGCCATTGAGGCCGGGTACGTCAACGACCGCGCCGTCAGTGCCGGTATCGCCAATGGCATCATCAATCCGTTTGGCGCGCAGACCGCTGCCGGGCAGGCGTTGCTGGCAGCCAATGCAGTGGACGGTGATTACTCGACGGCGGTCGGTCGGGTGAAGGCCATTGACGGGCGTGTCAGCCGCGAGATTGGCGATTGGTTCGGCGCCGGCCCGTCGGCGCTGGCGCTGGGTGGCGAATACCGCAAGGAAGATTTCCATCAGGACTTCGCCCAGTTCGCCGCCGATGTGCAGAGCCTGGGTGTCGATCCGAATGCCAGCGTCGCCGGGGATCGCAGCGTCTCGGCGCAATACGCCGAGGTCAACGTGCCAGTGCTCGACAGCCTGGAATTGTCCGCCGCCGTGCGCCACGACAAGTACAGCGACTTCGGCAGCACCACCAACCCGAAGTACTCGTTCCGCTTCCAGCCGTTCAAGCAACTGGTGGTGCGTGGCGCCTACAGCGAGGGTTTCCGCGCGCCGTCGCTTTACGAGTTGTACAACCCGAACTTCACCACGTTCACCGTCGCCAACTACAACGACCCACGGCTGTGTGCCGGTGGCAATCCGAGCAACGGCGGCATCGCCAACCGCGACTGCGCCCAACAGTTTTACAGCCGCACCGGTGGCAATACTGACCTGAGCCCGGAAACCGCGCGCAACGTCACCCTCGGTTTCGTCTATCAGCCGTTCGAGCGCCTGAGCACCGGGCTGGACTTCTGGTGGATCAACATCGCCAACCAGATCGCCGAGTTCCCCGAGTCAGCGGTGTTCGAGAACCCGGAGCTGTACCCGGATCGCCTGGTACGCAAGCCTGACGGCTCCATCGATCACATCGTCACGGGGCTGGCCAACCTCGGCAAGATCAAGACCAATGGCGTCGACGTCAGCTTCGATTACCGCCTGCCGAGCACCCCGTACGGCAACTTCGGCATCGGTCTGCAAGGCACCTATGTCAGCCGCTACGAGTACCAGCAGCAGCTCAAGGGCGATTACATCGACAAGCTCGGCGATTTTCGTGGCGGCGACTTTTCCTCGGCCGGCGCCGTGGCTCGTTGGCGCCACAGCCTGACCGGCAGCTGGAACTACGGCCCCTACGGGGTGGCGCTGACCAACCGCTACACCAGCGGTTACCACGACTCCGACCGTGAGACTCACGATTACGTCGGCTCGTACAACGTCTGGGACCTGGCCGGCACCTACACCTGGCGCAAAACCCTGAGTGTGACCCTCGGTGCGAAGAACCTGTTCGACCGCGAACCACCGTTCAGCAACCAGACCTACACCTTCCAGAGCGGCTACGACCCGAAGTACGGCGACCCGTTCGGGCGGACGTTGTACACGCGGGTCAATTACAAGTTCTGAGAATGCCCAGGGGTGGCAGGTTTTAGTCACTTATTGATCTAAGCCTGCCCTATAAAAATCGCCGGCCTGTTGCACATCACAGGTAGGCAGAAGGTTTGGTGATTGTTAGGGCGTCATTGCTGGCAAGCCAGCTCCCACAGGGATTTGTGAATATCGCAAAACGTGTGGGAGCTGGCTTGCCAGCGATGAGGCCATAAACAGCGCCGTGCAAAAAGGATCTGCCAATGTTCTCCAGGCTCATTCTGTTCAGCGCTTTTGCGCTGCTAAGCCCATTCAATTGGGCCGCTCCACAACCCGCGTTGACGGTCTACGGCGAAGCCCCCAAATACGCCCCGGACTTCCAGCACCTGGCTTACACCAATCCCGACGCTCCCAAGGGCGGGTCACTGCGCCGCTCCTCGCTGGAAAGCGGCCCGTTCGATCACCTGATTCCGTACATCGACAAAGGCACGGGCGTTGCCGACATCGACGGCTGGCTCTACGCGCCCCTGGCCTATCGCAGCAAGGACGAACCCTACAGCGTCTACGGCCTGGTGGCGCAGCAGATGGAACTGGATGCAGATCGCCGCTGGTTGCGCTTTTACCTCAATCCCAAGGCCCGGTTCGACGACGGCACGCCAATCACTGCCGAAGACGTGCGCTACACCTTCGAGCTGTTCACCACTCTGGGCAGCCTCAAATACCGCCAACAGTTTCGTGACGTCGCCGACGTCGTGGTGGAGTCGCCGACGCAAGTGCGCTTCAACTTCAAGAACAACGACAGCCGCACCTTGCCACTGGATCTGGCGACATTGCCGGTGCTGCCCGAACACTGGTGGCGCACGCGTGACTTCGCCGAGGGCGCCGGTTTCGAGATCCCGCCGGGCAGCGGCCCGTACCGCATCAGCGCGGTGGATGCCGGGCGCAGCGTGAAATTTCAGCGCGTTGCCGACTGGTGGGCCAAGGACCTGCCGATCACGTGCGGCCTGTATAACTTCGATCACTTGAGTGTGGAGTTCTTCGCCGACACCGATGTTTCACGGCAAGTGCTCAAGGCTGGCGGCTTCGACTACAACCGCGAATTTTCCGCAACCAGTTACACCATCGGCTATGCCGGGGCCGCGCTGGAACAGGGCAAATTGCTTCGCGAACATCTGGCGCCAGGTGCCGCGCAAGGTTCGCAGGGTTTCGTGTTCAACTTGCAAAAGCCGCTGTTTCAGGATCGCCGGGTGCGGCAGGCGATCGCCATGCTCTGGGATTTCGAATGGAGCAACCGGCAAATGATGCGCAGCATGTACTTGCGTCAGCGCAGTTACTTCTCGCACAGCGCATTGGCGGCCACCGAGTTGCCGGACGCCGAAGAACTGAAAATCCTTGAACCGTGGCGCGGCAAGATCCCCGACGAGGTGTTCACGCAAGTCTTCGAAGCGCCGAAAACCGACGGCAGCGGCAACATTCGCGCCGAGCAGTTACAGGCCCTGAAACTGCTCGAAGCCGCCGGCTGGAAACCCCGTGGCGATCAGTTGGTGAATGCCAAAGGCGAGCCGCTGCAGTTCACCTTTCTCAACGGTCAGAAGGGTTTTGAACGGCTGCTGCTGCCGTTCAAGCGCAACCTGGCGCAGATCGGTGTCGGCTTCGATATTCGCCAGGTCGACACCGCGCAATACACCAATCGCGTGCGCAATCGCGACTACGACATGATCGTCGTGGGTTACCCGGTGAGTCAGGCGCCGGGGCGAGAGATGTTCAATTACTTCGGCTCCGACGGCGCCGACGATCCCGGCTCGAATAACTACATGGTGCTGCGTGATCCGGCGGTCGATGCCTTGCTCGAAGGGCTGGTGCAGGCCGACAACCGCGAAAGCCTGCTGCGCCATGCCCACGCTCTGGATCGGGTGTTGCAGTGGGGTTACTACTGGATTCCCAATTACTACCCGCCGGGAATTTCCACGGTGTGGTGGAACCGTTTTGGCCGCCCGGCGACAGCGCCGCTGTATGACGCCGGGCTCGATACCTGGTGGGAAATCAGCCCGACCGCGCTGACCGCCACGCAGATGCAGCAACAGCAAAAGGAGTACGCCCATGTGGGGTTATAGCCTGCGGCGTCTGCTGCTGATCGTGCCGACCTTGCTCGCCATTCTGCTGGTCAATTTCGTGATCGTGCAGGCCGCGCCGGGTGGCCCGGTGGAACAAGCCATCGCGCGCTTGCAGGGCATCGGAGTCGGCGCAGCGGTGGGCGGCGGTCATGTCGAAACCATTGGCGGCGAATCCCGCGCGACCCGAGGCCTGGACCCGAAACTGGTGGCCGACATCGAGCGTCAGTACGGCTTCGATAAACCGGCCGGTGAGCGCCTGTGGCTGATGCTCAAAAGCTACGCGCACCTGGATTTCGGTCAGAGCTTTTTCCGTGGTGCCAGCGTCACCGAACTGATCTGGCAGAAGCTGCCAGTGACCTTGTCGCTGGGCTTGTGGGCGACGTTGATCACCTATCTGGTGTCGATTCCGCTGGGCATCCGCAAAGCGGTGCACAACGGTTCGGCGTTCGATGTCTGGAGCAGCGTGGCGATCATCATCGGCTACGCAATGCCGGGCTTTCTGTTCGCGCTGCTGCTGATCATCGTGTTTGCCGGTGGCAGCGCGCTGGACTGGTTTCCGGTGCGCGGACTGGTCTCGGACAACTTCGCCGAGTTGTCGCCGTGGGGCAAGGTTGCCGATTACTTCTGGCATCTGGTGCTGCCGGTCACCGCGCTGGGGATCGGCGGATTCGCCACGCTGACCATCCTCACCAAAAACAGCTTTCTCAACGAAATCTCGCGCCTGTACGTGGTGACGGCTCGGGCCAAGGGCCTGAGCCAGCGTCAGGTGTTATACGGCCACGTGTTCCGCAACGCGATGTTGCTGGTGGTCGCGGGGCTGCCCCAAGCGCTGGTAACGGTATTTTTCGGCGGCTCGTTGCTGATCGAAGTGATCTTCTCCCTCGATGGCCTCGGCCGTCTCAGTTACGAGGCGGCGGTGTCGCGTGACTACCCGGTGGTGTTCGGTTCGTTGTTCATCTTTACCCTGTTCGGCCTGCTGATAAAACTGCTCGGCGACCTGTGCTACACGCTGGTCGACCCGCGCATCGACTTCACCGCGAGGACTGCCTGATGCTGACCTTATCTCCCATCGGACAGCGGCGCTGGGCGCGGTTCAAGGCGCATCGGCGTGGCTGGTGGTCGTTGTGGCTGTTTTTGCTGTTGTTCGGTCTGAGCCTGGGCGGCGAGCTGATCGCCAACGATAAACCGCTGCTGGTCGAGTATCAGGGCCAATGGTATTTCCCGGCGTTCAAGCGCTACACCGAGCAGGATTTTGCCGGCGAACTGCCGTTCCAGCCGGACTATCGCAGCGCGCAGGTGCGGCAACTGATCGAAGAGCAGGGCGGACGGATGTGGTTTGCGCCGATCCCGTTCGGTTTCGATACGGTGAATTACGACCTGAGCGAGCCGGCACCGAGCCCGCCGAGCGCCGAGAACTGGCTGGGCACCGACGATCAGGCGCGGGATGTGCTCGCGCGAGTGATCTTCGGCACGCGGGTGTCGTTGCTGTTTGCCTTGGCGCTGACCGCTGCCAGTGCGCTGATCGGCATCGCTGCCGGCGCCTTGCAAGGCTATTACGGCGGTTGGGTCGATCTGCTTGGGCAGCGGTTGCTGGAGGTATGGTCGGGGCTGCCGGTGTTGTACCTGTTGATCATTCTGTCCGGATTTGTCGAGCCGAATTTCTGGTGGCTGCTGGGAATCATGGCGCTGTTTTCCTGGCTGAGTCTGGTGGATGTGGTGCGCGCCGAGTTTCTGCGCAGCCGCGGTCTGGAATACGTGAAAGCCGCGCGGGCGTTGGGCGTTGGCGATGTGCAGGTGATCTGTCGGCACATCCTGCCCAATGCGATGAGCGCGACCCTGACCTATCTGCCGTTCATTCTCACCGGAGCGATTGCCACGCTGTCGGCACTGGATTTTCTCGGTTTCGGCATGCCCGCCGGCAGCGCTTCGCTGGGCGAATTGATCGGTCAGGGCAAGAGCAATCTGCAAGCGCCGTGGTTGGGGCTGACGGCGTTTTTTGCCCTGGCGCTGATTCTTTCTCTGTTGGTGTTCATCGGTGAGGCTTGCCGAGATGCTTATGATCCAAGGACTTGAGATGAGCGAAAATCTGATCGAAATACGTAACCTGCGTGTGGCATTCAACGGCCAGCCTGTGGTGCATGGCATCGACCTCGATATTCGTCAGGGCGAATGCCTGGCACTGGTCGGCGAGTCCGGCTCGGGCAAATCGGTGACCGCTCACAGCATCCTGCAATTGCTCGACCCTAACATCACGCGGCTCGATGGCAGCATTCGTTATGCCGGCGAAGAGCTGCTCGGCGTGCATGAGCGTTATCTGCGCCAGTTACGCGGCAACCGTATCGCGATGATTTTTCAGGAGCCGATGAGTTCGCTGAATCCACTGCATACGATCGAGCGGCAACTCGGCGAGAGCCTGGCGCTGCACAAAGGCCTGGCGGGCGCGCAGGCCCGTGAACGGATGCTTGAACTGCTCGAACTGGTCGGCATTCAGAAGCCGCGCGAACGGCTCAAGGCCTATCCGCATCAACTCTCCGGCGGCCAGCGCCAACGGGTGATGATCGCCATGGCGCTGGCCTGTGAGCCGCAATTGTTGATCGCAGACGAACCCACCACTGCGCTGGACGTGACGGTGCAGCGCAGGATTCTGTTGCTGCTCAAGAAATTGCAGCAGCGCCTGGGCATGGCGCTGCTGATCATCAGCCATGACCTCAATCTGGTGCGCACCCTCGCGCAGCGGGTGGCGGTGATGCGCGGTGGACGGATCGTCGAACAGGCGCCGTGCGAGCAGTTGTTCAGTGCGCCGCAGCATCCTTACAGCATTGAATTGCTGAATGCCGAGCCGGGCGGGCATGCCTTGTGTCTCGACGCGACAGAGGACTTGTTGCAAGTGCGCGATCTGAAGGTGCGTTTTCGTCTGAGCGGCGGTTGGCTGCGGCGCAAAACCTGGCTGGACGCGGTGAAGGGCATCGATCTGAATCTGCAGCGCGGCAAAACGCTGGGGATTGTCGGCGAGTCGGGCTCGGGCAAGTCGACATTGGGCCAGGCGATTCTGCGTCTGATCGACGCCGAGGGCAGCATTCACTTTGCCGGTGAGGCGCTGCAACAGTTGAGCGGCAAGCAGCTGCGCCCCCTGCGCAAGCGCCTGCAAGTGGTGTTTCAGGATCCGTTCGGCAGCCTCAGCCCGCGCCTGTGTGTGGAGCAGATCATTGCCGAGGGGCTGCAGGTGCACAGCGATTTGAATGCTGCCGAGCGCGAACAGACGGTGATCGACGCGCTGCGCGAGGTCGGCCTCGATCCGGCAACCCGACATCGTTATCCGCACGAATTTTCCGGCGGACAACGCCAACGGATTGCAATCGCCCGGGCGCTGGTGCTCAAACCGGATCTGATCTTGCTCGATGAGCCGACCTCGGCGCTGGATCGCACGGTGCAAAAGCAGATCGTTGCTTTATTACGGCGACTGCAGGAAGAGCATGGGCTGACTTATCTGTTCATCAGTCATGACCTGGCGGTGGTGCGGGCGTTGGCCCACGATTTGATTGTGATGAAGGAGGGGGAGGTGGTGGAGCGGGGGGAGACCAGTGCGCTGTTCAGTGCGGCGCAACATCCCTACACGCAGGAGTTGCTGGCGGCATCCATTGTGGAGGCGAGGCTGGCGCGAAATCCTGTAGGAGCTGTCGAGTGAAACGAGGCTGCGATCTTTTGATCTTGATCTTTAAAAGCAAGATCAAAAGATCGCAGCGTGCCGCAGCTCCTACAGGGGACTGACGCAAAAATCCCGCCACAGGGGCGGGATTTTCTTCAAACCGAACGCAAGTCTTACGACGGGAACAGCTCGGACAGCTTCATCGACAGCATCATGTCGCCTTCAACGCGCAGTTTGCCGCCCATGAACGCTTGCATGCCGTCGGTTTCACCGCTGACGATGTCTTTCAGGGTTGCACTGTCCAGTACCAGCGTGCAGTTGGCGTTGGCGTTTTCGCCTTCCTGAATGTCGCAAGTACCGTCTTTGACGATCAGCGCGTAGTGCTTGTCTTCGTCGGTGATGTTGAAACCGAAGACCAGATCCAGACCGGCAGCGGCGGCTGGGTTGAACTTGGCTTGCATCGCTTTTACGGCATCAGCTACGGAGGTCATGGTTCGATCCTTATGGGTTGATTGCAGCAGGGTCACAGTTATCCGGACTCAACGGTAAGTGATGAGTTCCGGGGCCTTCAGCAGTTGCAGATGCGCATGACTGTTGAAGGAAGCCAGAGTCACCTCGCGACCGCGGAATTTCAGCTGGTTGAGCGAGGTGTTGACGATTTGCCAATTCAGTTCAAAGGCCTGCCTGGCCGGTATTTGGGTAATCAGGTGGAGCAGGGCGGTAATGGTGCCGCCGGAGGTGAATACGGCGATTTTCTGATTGCTGTCGGCTTGTTCGAGGATGCGCTGGAGCCCCCCCTGAACCCGTTCGACGAAACCCAGCCAGCTTTCCAGCCCCGGGGTGTCATGGGTGCCTGCCAGCCAGCGCTCGATGACCAGCGCGAAGATGCGCTGGAACTCGGCGCGGTTCTGCGCAGCGTTGCGCAGGATGTCGATGGCTTCCGGCTCGTCCTCCAGCATGGCGGGGATCAGCGCACGAATCACTGCGTCGGCGTCGAACTCGTTGAACGCAGAGTCGGTCTCCAGCGTCGGTACCGAAAGGCCCTTGGCGCTGAATTGCTCCAGCGCGCTGCTGGCCGTGTGTTGCTGGCGGCGCAGGTCGCCCGCCAGGCAGCGATCGAAACGGATTCCCAACTCGGCCAGGTGCTGGCCGAGGATTTCTGCCTGGCGCACACCGATGGGCGACAGGACGTCATAGTCGTCTGCACCAAAGGAGGCCTGGCCATGTCGAATCAGATAGATGCTGCCCACGTCCGCGTCATCCCGGTACGTTGAAGGTTGTGGCGAGGTTATGAGGATGATGGAGTGCTGTCAATGAAAAAACATACGCTTGTTTGAAATGCTCGTTACAGGCCTGTTGCCAGAGGTTTCACGGCTGGCCGAGGAGGCGGCGCATGGGTATGCTGGAACCATCCCGCGCGTGTTTTTGCATCCGCGCATTGTTTTAAGGAGTCTCTGTGGAGTTTTTCACCGAATACGCCAGCTTCCTGGCCAAGACCGTAACGCTGGTGGTCGCCATTCTGGTGGTGCTCGCCAGTTTTGCTGCATTGCGCAGCAAGGGCCGGCGCAAGTCGTCCGGGCAGTTGCAGGTCAGCAAGCTCAACGATTTCTATAAAGGCTTGCGTGAGCGCCTGGAGCAGACCCTGCTCGACAAGGATCAGCTCAAGGCCCTGCGCAAGGGCCAGGCCAAATCGGAGAAGTCCGAGAAGAAGCAAAAGAACAAACCCGAGGCCAAATCCCGGGTGTTCGTGCTGGATTTCGACGGTGATATCAAGGCCTCGGCCACCGAGAGCCTGCGTCACGAAATCACTGCATTGCTGACCCTCGCCACGCCGAAGGACGAAGTGGTGCTGCGCCTGGAAAGTGGCGGTGGCATGGTGCACAGCTACGGTCTGGCCTCATCGCAACTGGCGCGGATCCGTGAGGCCGGCGTGCCGTTGACCGTGTGCATCGACAAGGTCGCCGCCAGCGGCGGTTACATGATGGCGTGCATCGGCGAAAAGATCATCAGCGCCCCGTTCGCGATTCTCGGCTCGATCGGGGTAGTCGCGCAGCTGCCCAACGTCAATCGTCTGCTGAAAAAGCACGACATCGATTTCGAAGTGCTGACCGCGGGTGAGTACAAGCGCACCCTGACCGTATTCGGCGAAAACACCGAGAAGGGCCGGGAGAAGTTTCAGGAAGACCTGGACATCACCCACCAGTTGTTCAAGAACTTCGTGGCCCGTTATCGGCCACAACTGGCCATCGATGAAGTGGCTACCGGAGAAGTCTGGCTGGGTGTCGCGGCGCTGGACAAACAGTTGGTCGATGAACTCAAGACCAGCGACGAATACCTGGCCGACAAGGCGAAGAAAGCCGAGGTCTACCACCTGCATTACGCCGAGCGCAAAAGCCTGCCGGAACGCATCGGCATGGCCGCCAGTGGTTCGGTGGAGCGCGTGTTGGTGAACGGCTGGAGTCGCCTGACCCAGCAACGCTTCTGGTAAGCCACTTGTATAAAAGGCCCTTCATTGTTCTGCAATGAAGGGCCTTTTTTATTGAGGTGGTATATATGTATTTTTTAAGTTTGAAATGTTGATTGTGCGACCTTTGGTTTGATCTGTTATTCGCGCTTTTATAAAGAGTTCGGCTCGTTAAGCTGATGACTCCTTTAAGTGCTTGAGATCATCATGTCCTCGTCAGCCGATATAACTACCCCAGCCACGCCAACTTCAGAACAGAAAGGCCTCTTTTTTGATTTGATCAAAAAGAATGCACCGTCCTGGATATTGGCGGCTCCCGAGGCGTTGCGCCGCGAACTCTACGACAGCCTCATTGAAAGTCATCGCACGCGCAGTACCGCAGGCGAACTCCTGAACAAACTGCAGTCGCCCGAGCAGTTTTGCTCGCCCTTGCTGGCCAAGGCCATGTCCGACAAGCTGTCCATGCCACTGGACGTGACCGGCGTGGTATTTCAACACGTGCGTTCAACGTCGAGCCTGCTGGGACTGCGCAAAAAACTGGTGCTGCCGATCAATCGCGATCTGCTGGTCGCCGCGTGCGAGAACTTCGAATCCCGCGAAACCGAGGCGAATAACTACAGCGACACTTCACTGATCTATATACCGCAGGAACTGAACGGTGGCGTGGCTTCGATATTGCCAATACAACCCCATGAGTTTGCGCGATTGTGCCGGACACTGGACCTGGGCAAGCAATATCAGACTCATCTTGAATCGGTATTTGAACTTAACGTCGAATCGAGCAATGTGCTTAGCCAGTGCGCTGCCCATGTGCGAAGTTGTTTTGATGTGGATCGGCATATTGCGCTGATGAGAAAACATATCAGCACGTCGGTTCATCAAATGTTGAAGTCCGTGAAGGACGGCGACAGCACGATCAAACTGGGGGAAAACACCCTGGGGTATCAGAGTCTGGAAATGTTCAACATGACCCTGCATGGCCCACTGTTCATCGGACCTGTCAGTGAGCACGCCGACGATGATTATCGCTGTGTCGTTTACCTGCCGGGCGATCCGCTGCATCCGCTGAAAGAATATGCCTCGTTCACCGACTTTGAGGTCGAGTTGAGCAGACGCCTGAAAAATCCGGCGTTCAAGACGTTTTTCATGGGCTTCCTGAAGCTGGGCGAGCGCGCGGCCTTTCAACAGGAACTGAACATTCGCTTGTACCCCGGTGGCAGTTCACTACTGACGAGCTCCGGCACCTACGTGACGTTGACGGGTGTCGATATCGAGGGCGATCCCTTTACCCGGATACATCGTCAGCAGGTTGCGCGGACTTTGGCCGATGCCCGGCTTCTGGTGGTTCCCACGGATGATGAAGACGAGAAAACTCGCCTCGCACGCCTGGAGACTTTCAAGGAAATCGGTATCAATCTACTGCTGGTCGCGGCCTCGTTTTTGCCCGGAGTGGGTGAAGTGCTGTTGACGCTGGGCACTCTGCAGCTCCTGTCGCACGTGTATGAGGGCATTGCCAGCTGGACCCGTGGCGAGCAGGAGCAGGCCACGGATCACCTGTTCGATGTCATCGAAAACATCATTCTGATGGCCGCTTTCGCCGCCGGGACGAAAGCCATCGGGGCAGCCTATAAAACCGTCAGGTCGTCGGCCTTCATCGAACGTTTGATTGCGGTCAATCCGGGCGGTGGACGCTTGCGTCTGTGGAAGCCGGATCTCAGGGCTTATCGTCAGCATCGGCGGTTGCCCAAAGGATTGCCCGTCGATGAGCGCGGACTGCGTTGGTTCGAGGGACAGGCTTACGTCACCCTCGACACCGTTCGGTACGCGGTGCATCAGCAACCTGAAACCGAATTGTGGGAAGTGCTGCCTCCACCGGGCGCAGCAGAAGGCTACCGTCCGTTGCTCGAAACCAATGACCGCGGTGCCTGGCGCCATGACTCGGAGCGGGTGCAGGAGTGGGGGCGGCTGACGTTGTTTCGTCGTTTCGGCTACGCCAGAGAAGCGATCCCGGACGCCGTGGCGACGCGTGTTCTGGCGGTCAGTGGACTTGATGACAGCGTGTTGCGGCAGGTGCATATCGATCAGGTGCAGACCCCGGCACTGCTGGTCGATACCGTGCAACGTTTCATGGCGGACGCTGCAGTCAGGGCGTTTATCGAACAATTGCAGGCGCCGAGTGCTGCAGCGTTGGCCGATCCTGATCTGCAGTTGCATGTGCTCACCGCCGCGGTGAAATGGCCCTCCGATAACGCAATCAGCGTGGTCAACGCATTGGAGTACCCAGTCAACCGTTACGGTTCGCAAACCGCCAAGAGCGTTATCCGGCTGACTGAGGACGCGCTGCACAACGGTCAGTTACACCGTTCGCTGCTGTCGAAGCTTTCGCGCAATCAGCGAGAAAGCCTGCTCGGCAACGCGTCGACGAACACTGAAGTGCAAGCGCAGGAACTGGCGCGGATCATTGCCGAACAGGCTCAAACCGCGCGCCCCGATTTGTTCCGGCGGGTATACCAGCGTAGCCAAGTCCCAAGTCATCCCCGGGTCGCGGTACTGATGCAACACTTTTCCGAGCTGCCCGCCAGTGCCGCCGAAGAGCTGGTGAACAATGCGTTCAGTGGCGAATGGCACGAGCTGGACGCGAAACGCGTGCCCTTGCGGCTGGCGGAGGAGGCCCGGCGTTATCAGCAGATGATCCGTGTCTGTCGCGCCTACGAAGGTCTGTATCTCGACGGAGTGGGAGGGCAGTACACCAATCGACTGGTGCTCGATGCACTCAAACACCTCCCGGGCTGGTCGGACGCCGCGTTCGTGCAAATACTCGAATGGACCGCGACCCATGATTCGGCAGCCGCGATTGGACCGGAGACAGCGAGCGAGCGCACGGTGGTCAGCGTGTTCGAGGATCGCATCAACGTTATCCAGGGCAGCGACGCACCGCTTGTCACATTCACCAGGCGCACCCGCGAACACTATTTCAGGGCGCTCTGGATGGGGCTTTCGACACAGCGCAGGACGGCGCTGGGCGTACAGGCGGAAAATGGTGCCGTCATGCTGCAGGAAAAAATTACCCGAGCGGCGCAGGAGCGACGGACGATCTTCGCGCACACCGTTGGCGCGCGTCTCGGAGAGCTGTCACCCATGGGACTGGCCGAACGTCCTGCCATTGTGTCGAGTGCGGCCTCCGGCGAAGTCACCAACGTCATGGTGCGCCGGGCCCTGGAGCTTTATCCGATGCACACCCCTGCGCAGATTCATCGTTTGCTCAACGCCTTGGGCACTAACGAAATCAAGGTGCTGATGAAGCTCGAAGCACTGCGGCTGGAGTTTTTCGCGCTCAGGGAAACCTTGAGTCGCTGGGTCAGCCGTCAGACTTGGCACCTGAGCGCCGATGGCACACGGCAGCCGACTTCCCGTGGCAGCAAGCTGCGTGCCATGCGCGCGATCATTCGCAGTTGGCGCAAAGAGCCGGGGAATGTGGCTGCAGACCAAAGTCTATATGGCACCTTGCGGTTCGCGCCGGAGCCTTTGGGGGAGCTGCCGTCGGTGGTGGCCGATTTCAGCCATGTCGGGCGGGTCATCATGGACGGTGTAATGCCCGATGCCGGACTAAACGATTTTCTGCGCAACTTCAGCCAGTTGCGCAGTCTGTCGCTGAGCGACAATCAGTTGAGCCAGTTACCCGAGTCGCTGGAGCGAATACGCTGGCTGACGCATCTGGACCTGAGCAGCAATCGCCTGCAGTCCTCTGAAGCATCGCTTGCTCAATTGGGGCGGATGAAAGACCTGCGGGTGCTGCACCTTGATTTCAACCCGAACCTGGCGCAGCTGCCCGATCTCGGTGGGCTGGCGCATCTTGAGCAGTTGACCGTGCGCGCAAGCCGGATGACACATTGGCCACCGCGCCTGTCCGGGCTGCGTCGATTGCAGTTGCTGGATCTGCGCGACAACCTTATTGAAACCTTGCCAGCACAGGCGTTCGACACTACCCAATTGCCGCAGATAATTCGCTTGCACGGCAATCCGTTGTCCTCCGACACGCTGAAAAACATCGCGACTTATCAGCAGACCTCCAATGGTCGTTTTGGTGTGACGGCCATGGAGGGGCGCAAATCTCCACTGCAAACCGTGGCGCGGGAAGATCAAAGCGTGCAGTGGCTGGCTGGGGAAAGTGCCAGCGTGGCGTCGTCCCGGCGCGAGGTATGGGAGGCGCTGCGCGCGTTACCCGATTCCACGGATTTTTTCCAAGTGCTGTTGCAACTGGTGCACACCGCGGAATTCACCCGCGTGTATCCGCATTTGCGTCAGCGTGTCTGGGATGTGGTGGACGCGGCGGCCGGCGATCAGCGCCTGCGCCGGTCATTGTTCAGTGCGGCGCGCAGTGCCAGGGTCAGTGTCGACGGGTACAGCGCGTTGTTCAGCGAAATGGAAGTGCTGGTCTTGTGTTTCCGTGCGAGGGCGGCAGCTACCGCCGGTGTGCAGGCGCTGGAAGAGCAACTGGTGAGTCTGCTCAGGGGCCTGTTCCGTTTGCACGAAGTGGAAAGCCTGGCGCTGGCGGACATCAGCGCACGTTTCCACACCGCGCCGATGGACTACGATCAGGCGTTGCAAGTCAGCCTGGCCTATCGGGTGGGTCTGGCGCAACGCTTGAACCTGCCGGCGCAGCCGCGAACGCTGAGCAGCCCCTTGACTGTCGAGGTGTCGCCGACCGTTCTGGATCAGGCCTTTCAACAGGTGCTCAAGACCGAGAGCAGCGGCGCGTTACGCGACTGGAGCATGGCGCAGACGTTCTGGGTCGAGTATCTGGAGTCGGCTCACGGTGATCGGTTTTCCGTGGTGAACGAACAGACGTCGCGGGCGATGGCTCAATTGGAAGGGCAGATCGAACTGACGCGCGAGGCGGCCTCGACGCAGATGAATGCGATCCTCGACAACTTCAGTAATCAGCGCCGGGAATTGATCGGGCAACTGACGGATCAGGCATTGGCACGCCACGCCGAACCTGACGTGTCAAAGGCCGCGACGGCTGAAATGATGGAGGCTTGATGAGGCGTCGCTTGCACGCAACGCTTGGCGTTAACGCCCGGAATGAACAACGCCTTGAGCCCGATTGCAGGCTCAAGGCGTTTTTCGATCAGCGACGACGGAACAGCGGCAGCGGTTCGTCGGTGGCGGCCTGATAAGTGACCGAGAAGTCCTTCAGGCTTTCCAGTGCTTCGTACGGGTCTTTGTCGGCGCGCAAGGCGAACGCGTCGAAACCGCAGCGGTGCATGTAGAACAACTGGTCACGCAGCACATCGCCAATCGCCCGCAGTTCGCCTTTGAAACCGTAACGGTCGCGCAGCAGGCGGGCGTTGGAGTAGTTGCGGCCGTCGGTGAAGGCCGGGAAGTTCAGGGCAATCACCTGGAACTGCGCGACGTCGTCACCGATTTCCTCGGCTTCTTCATCAGCGTCCAGCCACACACCCAGCCCGCCGTCGCGGGCCTTGAGCATGCGGCTGTGTTCACGCCAAAGCTGCAAAGGAACGATCAGATCGTCGCAATTGCTGATGTCGTCGATGTTGAAATCTTTCGGCAGCAGGTGCCAGGTTTCGTCGACGACTTCGTTGTTCTTAATGATTCGCTGCATAGACGCGTTCCTTGAAGAGGTCGATGCCAATACGCTGGTAGGTGTCGATGAAGCGCTCGTCCTCGGTACGTTGTTCAACGTACACATCGATCAGCTTCGAGATCACGTCCGGCATGTCGTCCTGAGCAAAGGACGGGCCGAGAATCTTGCCCAGGCTCGCGTCACGGCTGGCGCTGCCACCGAGGGATACCTGGTAGAACTCTTCACCTTTCTTGTCCACCCCGAGAATGCCGATGTGACCGACGTGGTGGTGACCACAGGCGTTCATGCAGCCGGAGATGTTCAGGTCCAGCTCACCGATGTCGAACAGGTAATCCAGGTCGTCGAAACGGCGCTGGATCGATTCGGCGATCGGGATCGACTTGGCGTTGGCCAGCGAGCAGAAATCACCGCCAGGGCAGCAGATGATGTCGGTCAGCAGGCCGATGTTTGGCGTGGCGAAACCGCTTTCACGCAGTTCGCCCCACAGGGTGAACAACTGGCTCTGCTCGACGTCGGCCAGAATGATGTTCTGCTCGTGGGACGTGCGCAGTTGGCCGAAGCTGTAGCGCTCGGCCAGGTCGGCGACGGCGTCGAGCTGCTTGTCGGTGATGTCGCCCGGGGCAACGCCGGTCGGTTTCAGCGACAGGGTCACCGCGACATAGCCCGGCTTTTTGTGCGCCAGGGTGTTGCGCGAACGCCAGCGGGCGAAACCCGGATGCTCCTTGTCGAGTTCGGCCAGGGCCGCGGTCTGGTTCTCCAGCGCCTTGTAGTCCGGATCGACGAAGTGTTTGGCGACGCGATGCAGCTCGGCTTCGGTCAGTGTGGTCTGGCCGCCGCGCAGGTGCTCCATCTCGGCATCGACTTTTTGCGCGAAGACTTCGGGGGTCAGCGCCTTGACGAGGATCTTGATCCGCGCCTTGTATTTGTTGTCGCGACGGCCATAGCGGTTGTACACACGCAGGATGGCGTCGAGGTAGCTCAACAGGTCCTGCCACGGCAGGAACTCGTTGATGAAGGCGCCGACCACCGGAGTACGGCCCAGGCCACCGCCGACCAGTACACGGAAACCCAGTTCGCCGGCGGCGTTGTGGACCGGCTCCAGGCCGATGTCGTGAACTTCGATGGCGGCACGGTCAGCGGTCGAACCGTTGACGGCAATCTTGAATTTGCGTGGCAGGTAGGCGAATTCCGGGTGGAATGTAGTCCACTGACGGACGATTTCGCACCATGGGCGCGGGTCGATCACCTCATCGGCGGCGACACCGGCGAACTGGTCGGTGGTGACGTTGCGCAGGCAGTTGCCGCTGGTCTGGATCGCGTGCATTTGCACGGTGGCCAGTTCCGCGAGGATGTCCGGAATGTCTTCCACCGCCGGCCAGTTGAACTGCACGTTCTGCCGGGTACTGATGTGGGCGTAGCCCTTGTCGTAGTCACGGGCAATCTTCGCCATCATGCGCACCTGACGGGAAGTCAGTTGGCCGTAAGGCACCGCCACGCGCAACATCGGCGCAAAACGCTGGATGTACAGGCCATTTTGCAGGCGCAGGGGGCGGAATTCTTCTTCGCTCAGCTCACCTGCCAGATAGCGTCGGGTCTGATCACGGAACTGCTTGACGCGGTCCTCGATGATCCGCTGATCGTACTCGTCGTATACGTACATATAAGTCCTGTTCTCAGGCTTTGGGCTACTCGGAAAACGCTGCGTTTTCGCTTGCTGGAGTCCGATGGTGCCTCTGCAATTACGCGCGCACGGCCGCGCACTCCCTAACGGAGCCGGGGCAATATACCCGTTTGCAGTTATGCGCAAAAGTGATGTTTGAGTATATGTAAAGAACCAAATCGCCTAACGAGAATAGTTGTTGATTAACCCACATTTGTCGCGGGGACAATCATCGTCTTAACTGTGATCGAGTCTTTCTGCAATCACCGATAAAACCGACAAGAGGCGATGCAATGAGCAATCCGACCAAGGCAAAGAAAAGCGATAGCAGTGTCGATGCATGGGCCATTCTGTTCCTGATTATTCTGGTCGTAGGGACAGCGGTATTCTGGGTCAGCCATCAGTAAACGACCGATCCGGGTCCGCTTCCGACGATTGTCGGACAAAAAACGGGATCAGGCGTCAATAGCCGCTGATTCGGGGGCTATAATGCGCGGCCATTTTTCCTTGGGCCCGGGTCTTTCATGTTGAAGTTTTTCTGCCTCAGCCTCCTGCTGTTCGGTGCGGTTTTCGGATCCGCAGCCCGGGCCGAGTCGGTGCTGTTCCTCAACCCGGGTACGACTCAGGAAGCGTTCTGGGTCAGCTATTCGCAATTCATGCAAGCGGCGGCCCACGACCTTGGCGTCGATTTGCAGATCCTCTATTCCCGACGCCAGCCCGAACTCACCGTGGCCCAGGCCAGGATTGCCCTGCAGGGACCGAACCGTCCCGACTACCTGATGTTTGTCAACGAGCAGTACGTTGCACCACAGATCCTGCGGCTGGCGGAAGGCAGCGGGGTCAAGCTGTTCATGGTCAACGCGGTGCTGACCGCCGATCAGCAGGCGCTGGTCGGCGAGCGTGCCGATCGCATTGGCAGCCTGGTGCCCAATGACGAGGAGGGCGGCTACCTGATGATGAAAGAGCTGATTCGCTTGCATCCGCCAGTGGCGCGAGACGAGCCGATCGAGGTGTTGGCGTTTTCCGGCCTGAAGATCACGCCGTCGGCGCAATTGCGCGAGCGCGGCATGCAGCGCGCCTTGGCCGAACATCCTCAGGTGCGCCTGCGACAACTGGTGTACAGCGGCTGGACACGGCAGCGCGCCTACGAACAGGCGCGGCAACTGGTCAGCCGGTATCCGAAGGTGTCACTGGTGTGGTCGGCGAATGACGAGATGGCGTTCGGCGCCATGCGCGCATTTGCCGAAGCGGGCAAGGTGCCGGGCAAGGACGTGCTGTTCAGTGCGGTCAATACCTCATCCGAGGCGTTGCAGGCCGTGATCGATGGACGCCTGAGCGCACTGGTGGGCGGTCATTTCACCCTCGGCGGCTGGGCGCTGGTGGAATTGCATGACTATGACCAGGGCGTCGACCTGGCCCGTTACGGCGGTCGTGATCGCCAGGTGCCGTTGCTGCAACTGATCGACAAGCATCAGGCCCGGCAGATTCTGGCCATGGGCTCGACACCGGGTTACGGGGTGAGCTTTCGCAAGCTGTCCGCCAAGGGGCGTCCGGCCTCGTATCGTTACCCGTTCGAGCTGCAGACCCTGATGCACTGACAGCCCTCAGACCCCGGCGAAATGCAGCACCAGTTTGACGATGGCAAACAGGGTCAGGGCGAACACGGCGGTGAAGCCGATCCCCAGGATCACGAAATGGCTGGGCTTGCCATGGGTGAAGTCCCTTGCCCGATTCTTCCCGCTTTGCACGCCAAATGCCGCCGCCATCACGCTGTGCAGCATCTGCCAGAAGCTCGGTGGTTTGTTGTCGACTGGATCGTCCATAAATCCCCCGTCCGAAAGGCTGTCCCGACAGCATAGTCAATCCTGCCGGTTGTGCCGTGGTCGCACGGGGGATCCTGACGTGTCCGGTCATACGTCCACGGCCGTGCGATAACTATGTACCGCAGGTCACTGCGGCGGACATGGTGTCCTGTGCTCCCATTATTCAGGAGAGACAGGATGTCCCATCATTCCCCGACGTTGCCCCGTGCACCCGTCAGCGCCAGCGTCCACGGCAGGTTGCTTGAGCAGATGATCCCCGATTGGCTGATTGCCGCCTCGCCAGCCCGGCAATCAGCGATGAAAGCGGCCAGTACCCGTCCACCGCCCGGCTATCACGAATTCCCGCAGAAACAGCAACAAGCCTTGAAAGACCAGGTCACGGCTGCCTTTGTCGCCCAGACCCGACTCGACAAGACCATGGCCGGCCTCGAAAGCGTCGAGGCATTTGCCCAAACGTTGCTTGGTGAGGCCCTCAAGGATCAGTTCAACGTCACGGTCGATCTCGGCAAGACCTTGCTGTGTCTCAGACGGCCCCTCGAACTCGGAGTGCTGGAGGTGGAAGTGTCCACCTTCGAAGTGTTGAAACTGCCATTGCTGCAAGCGGCACTGCACAACTTCGAGGCCTGGGAATGTGAAGCAGGGGCCTATCACGCCCAATCCGGTTTCGTGGTCGAGACAGCGACCCCCGGCGAGTTTCAGGCCGCAGAAATCGGCATCTCGGTCAGTCAGTTTCTGACGCTGTGTCGTTCACTCGACGTCGGTGCGCGTTATCAGACACGGATCAAAGCGTTTTTCGAGAACAACGACACCTTGCGTGGACAGTTCATTGCCAGTCAGAAAGCCGCGCTGCGTGCCGCCGCGCAATGGGCGCTGCTGAAAAAGGACATCGAGCCTGCCGACTACCGGATGATTCTGTCGGTGGTGGACGGTCAGATCCACCCGCAACTTGGCGGCAAGGCCGTGTGGTTTCGCGATCTGAGCCTGATGAAGCGGCGGATGACCGGTTGCGTCGTGTTCAGCATCAGCGAGCGCTACCGCTACACCAACGAATTCATCGTCTACATTCCCCATGACCCGCAACACCCGCTCAAGCGTTACAGCAGCGCGCAGATGCGGGAGGTGTTCAAACGCAAATTCACGGCGACCGACACTACGGCTACCGGACAAGGACCGACCGCTTACCAGCGGTTTTTCAGTCAGTTCGTGGCCTACGCCGACCGCCCTTACTATTTCAGTCAGTTCACCCAAAAGGCTGCGGACGCCCCGAGTGACCCGTTGCATTCGATCTGGGTCAAGGTCGCACAGCTGATACCGCCGCTGTCCACTATCGTGCAGATCAAGGAGTTGCCACCCGAAGTCCCCGGCAAGCGCGAGCCACACCCTGACCCGTATCTCGACCCGTTTGCCATCACGCGCCAGGACGTTGCCGGGATCTGGGGCGCCAACACCGATTTGTGGCAATACCTTTACGAACAGCACCGGGCCAAATTCATCGCCGACGCGCGCGCCCATGCCGTCCCAACGGCGGATGTCGATGCCCGGGTCCGCGCAGCCAAACTCAGTCATTTGCTCGAACTCGGCATGCTGGGGTTGAACATGGTGTCGATGTTCGTACCGGTGCTGGGCGAAATCATGATGACCGTGATGGCGGGGCAACTGCTCTACGAGTCCTTCGAAGGCGCCATCGAATGGTCGGAAGGCGATCGTCAGGCTGCCAAGGCGCATCTGGTCGATGTGGCGCAGAACCTGGCGCTGATTGGCGTAATGGGCGCTGTGGGCAAGGGCGTAAGCCGACTGCGAGCGGCCTCCGCCGAACCCGTGATCGAGCACCTGCAACCGGTCGAGCGGCCCGACGGCTCGGTTCGCCTGTGGAAACCCGACCTCGATGCCTACGCCAGCGATATTGTCCTGCCAGCGACTGTCGGGCCCGACGCGCAAGGCGTGTATCGGTTCGACGGCAAGACGTTCATTCGCCAGCAGGGCAAGCTCTATCAGACGCACTACGACGAGAACCTGAATAACTGGCGCATCCTCCACCCGCAGGATCCGTCGGCGTATCAACCGATCCTCGAGCACAATCGAATGGGCGCCTGGCGCCACACCCACGAGCGGCCGCTGCACTGGGATCGACTGACCTTGCTGCGGCGCATCGGTCACTCGACTGACGCATTTTCGGATGAGCAATTGCTCGAAATCGCCGACCTCAGTGGTGTCAGTGATGATGCCCTGCGCCAGATGCACCTCGATCACCAGCCGGCGCCACTGGCCCTGGCCGATACCTTGCGCCTGTATGAGGCGAATCAGCAGGTCGGGCGTTTGATCGATCAGGTCGAACGAGGAACCAGGCTTGACGATTCGTACCTGCTGACGCTGCCCATGCTTACGCAAATGCCGCGCTGGCCGAGCGGGCAGATGCTGGAAGTCTTCGACGGACCGCAGTTGTCCGGGCCCAGCCGTCTGTTCGGCGCGCAGTCAGGTGCAATCGAGGGCCCGACGCGTGCGCCGATCCGGATCACCCGCGCCGACGTGCTCGACGGCCAACTGCCTGAGCGCATTCTGGCAACGCTGGATGAGCCGCAAACTGTTTGGTTGCTGGGCGCGGAGCCAGCGCGAGTCATGGAATCCCGGCCGCTGGAGTTGCGCAAACAGATCGCCGATTACCTGCGAACCCGGCAGCCGGCGATGTTCGACAGGCTGTATGACGAACCCGCGTTGAACGACCCGCGAATCGCCAGGCTACAAGCCGCCACACCGGGGCTGGGCAGCTCGGCGTCAATCCGTGTGCTGCTCGAGGCGAACGACGAGGAACTGACGCGTCTGCAAAACGGTGGGCGGGTACCGTTGCGGCTGCTGGAGATCTCCCGTGAATATGCCCGGCAGCGGCGTTTCAACCATGCGATTGCCGGTCTGCACATGGAAAATTCGGCCGGCGGCGACAGCCAATGGCTGGCCTTGCGCGCTTTGGAGCGGCTGCCGGGCTGGTCGGACGAAGTGCGTCTGGAAGTACGCGAAGGCAGTGTCGACGGGCCGTTGATCGATAGCATCGGCAGCGAAAGCGCCGGCCAGACCCAGTATCTGGTCAAGCGCGGGCCGGTCTATCAGGCGTACAACGCGCACGGGGAAGCGCTCAACGGCGTCCCGCGGCGCGGGGACAACTTTTTTGCCTCGATCCTCCATGCGTTGCCCGATCAGACGCGACAGGCTCTGGGTTTTGCTGAGGTTTCGCGTAGGGCCGGACTGCGCCGGGCAGTGATCGAGTATGTGGCCCGCCATCGCACCGAACTGGCTCGGCTAGCGAGCAGGCGCCATGGCCACAAGCAACGCTTCAAGGCGCCGGTGCGGGTGCGCCAGCATGGCCTGGGTTATTACGCCAGCGGTCGCGGCGAAGGCGTGAACCCGCTGCTGGTGACGCGCGTGCAGGACGTGTATCCGGCGCTCACCGATCAGCAGGCGGGCGGGTTCATCCTCAAGCAATTGGCCGCCGGGCGGACTGACGCGCAGATCTACGAGATGTTGCAACGGCGCCTGCGTGAATGGCAGGCGCTCGAATCGACACTGGCGCAATGGGAAGGTGTGCCTTCTCCGGAGCCGACGCTGCAATCGATGATCGGCGGCAAATCCAGCGTCGTGCGCAGCCTCAAGCAGAGCTGGCGCCATGCGCCGCTGGCCGAGAGTCAGGCGAGTGCCGCACGCCTCGATCTGACGTGCGACGAGCCGTTGCCGGAGCTGACGGCAGATTTCTCGCATGTTCGCGACCTGCGCATCAGAGGGCGTTGCATCACCGATGCCAACGGCGATGCACTGTTGAGCCGTTTCCCCAGGCTCAAGGCGCTGCGCATCAATGGCACCGCAGAAACGTTTACCAACGTCCCGACGGTGCTGCAGAACATGCCGGAACTGACTGACCTGACGCTCTACGGCGCGATGCCCTATGCCGCCGACATGCCGGCACGCCTGGCTCAATTGACCCGACTTGAAGCATTGAGTGTCAGTACCTCGAGTTACCAGTCACTGGCGTTCGACGTCAGCGGCATGCGCAATTTGCGCAGCCTGGACATCGTCGCCTATTCATTGTTCGACTGGCCTGCGGGTGCGCTGGAGTTGCCGGCCCTGGAGCGTCTGAACCTCAGGGATACAAGCATCAGCACCGTGCCCGCCAAGCTGTTGCAAGGGCACGAAAAACTCTGGTCGGGGCTGTCGCTGGACTGGTCAAAATTCTCCCGGGAAAACTTCGCGGGCGTGTACGAATACGCCAAAAGCCTGCCGGAACACCTGATCGATCGAGAGACGATGGTCAGGGATTATTGTCGCGGCGAGTTGCGGCGTCTGGGCGAGGGTGTGCATCAATCCACCGAGGGCATATTCCATCGTTTCTTCGAGCAATGGCCGGATGAGCAGCAGCGTTTCACCGCCATCAATGCCTTGAGCGATCAATATGCTGCGCTGGAACGTGAACTCAGTCAGTGGCAGCAGCGCCTGGTGGTGTCGGCAGAATCGCTGTCCGAACTGATCGCGCGATCAAACCTGGCGCATGTTCTCAAAGCCAGTTGGCGCAACGGACTGTTCAAGCGCTATGGCGCAACGATCAGCGCCTCGACCGTGGATTTGTCGGGGTTGAGGCTCAGCGAACTTCCGGTGTTGCCGGCAGACGCCTTTGCGCATGTACGCACGCTGCTGCTCAATGGCCAGCGGGTTGCCGGTGCGCAGATGCGCGGTTTCATCAGCGCTTTCAGCGAAGTCCGCACCCTTGATCTGAGTAACAATGCCTTGCACGAATGGCCGATCGAGTCGCAGCGTCTTTCGCGCCTGATGCACCTGGACCTCGCCGACAATCTGTTGACCGACAGTTCGCGCCTGCAGAGCGGATTGGGTGAATTGCCTGCGCTCGAACAACTGAATCTGCGCAACAATCCGCTGAGCGATTTGAACGTCGGCAGTCTGCAGCGCTTGAAGGCCCTCGACCTGCAGCGTACGCACCTGCAACATTGGCCGGCAGGCGCAGAAGGCTTGCCGCAACTGTCGTGGCTGGACCTGCGCGAGACCCGTATCAGCACGCTGCCACCTGCCGTGCTCGAGAGCACCTCACTGCTCAACACCAACCTGACCGGCGCGCCCCTGACCGCAGCGGCGTCGGCGCAGCTGCGGTCGGCGCAACTGCGGCTCGAGCACGAACTGGGCCTTCCTGCCGGCGCGCTGGAGGCATTTGCCCGGGAGCCGGTGCCGGCGACGTTTCCTCCAGCGGAGAACGGTTTGACCGTGGCCCGCCAGTTGCTGCCGTTGACGCCAGCACCTGTCAGTACCGGGCTGGCACGCATGCGCCAGAATCTGCAGCGGTTGCAGCCGGCCTTTAGCGATGAACAAGCCATGCAAGTGATCGAGGCGCTGCGTAGCGATGGCGCCACCGATGTGCAGATCGAGGAGCGGATCACGGGCTGGAGTCAGACATTCGAAACCCTCGTTCGCCGACTCAACGGCTGGCTGTATACCCGGGAAACCCGTGGAGCCGACTGGGTCATCTCCTCGCAGTCGCGCAGCCTCGCGGCGTGGCGCATCCTCACCTGCTGGCGTGCCAGATTAGCGGTTGCCGGGGGCGATGCGGTTCTGGATCTCAACGGCCTGCAATTGGGCGATCTACCGGCGCTGCCCGAGGATTTCGGGCATGTCGGCAGCCTGGACCTGACAGGCACTCGGGTGACGACCGAGGGCAGCGACGGGTTTCTCAAGTCGTTCACCCACCTGCGTCATCTGACCCTTAATGGCAATGCGCTGACAGCGCTGCCGGATGGCGTCCGGCAAATGCCGCAGCTGGAGCGGCTCGAGCTTTCCAGCAACCACTTCGGCGACACCGAGCACCTGTATGCCGCGCTGTCCGGTCTGGAGCATCTGCAAGCTCTGGACCTGAGCTACAACAACCTCGATGCGTTCGATGTCAGCTATTTCGAGCATTTGCAACGTCTGGATCTGCGCAACAACAACCTGGCGGAATGGCCGGCCGGTGCGCTGGATGCGCAGCACCTGCTGACACTGAACCTCAGTCGCAACGACATCGCCGCCATCCCCGAAGAGGCGCTGGACGGTCAGCACGATGAGCTGATGGACGGCACCGACCTGACTGACAACTACAACCTGTCGCAGGAGTCCCTCGAAAGGCTCAGGGCCTATCAGACGGCGGGTGACCGCCAGCGAGTGCTCGGTTTCTCGAGTTCCGAACTGGAGGAAATGGCTGACGACGTTGCCGGCGGGCTCAGCGAAACCACGGACAGCATCGAGTCGGACGAATCCCTCCCGGACGAACAGTCCCATGCGCAGCAGAAGGCGCCGTGGCTGGCGAATCTGCTGCCGGAACAGGCGTCCGCCCGAGACCGGCTGTGGGATCAACTGGCTGCGGAACCGGACAGCGGGGCATTCTTCCATTTGCTTGACCGATTGCAGGACACCCAGGAGTTTCGCGTGGCCAATGCCGACCTGACCCGACGGGTCTGGAGGGTCATGGAGGCTGCCGCCGCCGACAGTGAGCTGCGCGAGGTGATTTTCGCCGGCTCGGCCACCCATGGAACGTGCGTGGACGGGCGAATCCTCACCTTCAGTGGTCTGGAGAGCAAGGTCTTTACCTACAACGCTTTGCTCGATTTGCCGGCCGGTCGCCCGGGAATTCGTGGCGAGGCCTTGTTGTCCCTGTCGCGCCAACTGTTCCGGCTGGACAAGGTCGATGAACTGGCAAAAGCAGCGGCCGCGCGCAGTGGTTTTGACGAAGCCGAAGTCCGTCTCGGTTACCGGATCGGTCTGACCGGTGGCTGGGAGGATGGACTGGAGTTGCCCGGACAGCCGAAAAACATGAAATTTGCCTCCGGTGTAACGCCTCAGCAGTTGTTCGATGCGCGGGCCGAGGTGGTTAACGCGGAACACTCCGACCGGTTTCTGGAGGATCTGATCCAGCGCGATTACTGGCTGGATTACCTCAAGGAGCAGCAGCCCGAAGCGTTCAGGCAAATGGATGAAGTGCAGCTGATGGAGGAGGGCGAGGACGACGGTCTGAGTGCTGACGACCCGCTTTATCTGAGCCGGTTGTTTGATCAGGCAGCGGCGCGCAATGCCAGGCTCATCGAATTGACGCGACAGGCGATTGAACGGATCGGTTTGTCTGCCGACAAGGCACCAATGCCCGGCTCCTCCGGGCAATCGTCAGGCGCGTAAAACCTGGTGAACGGTCACTCCCCGGCTGATCCGTGGAGTGACCGTTGCGCTTATTCGTCGTAACCGAGGTTCGGCGCCAGCCAGCGCTCGGTCACGCTCAGTTCCTGACCTTTGCGCGAGGTGTAGCTCTGCACCTGATCCTTGTCGACCTTGCCCACGGCAAAGTATTGCGCCTGCGGGTGCGCGAAGTACCAGCCGCTGACCGCGGCTGCGGGGAACATCGCATAGTGTTCGGTCAGGAACACGCCGCTGCGGCCCGCGCGCATTTCGCTGGCCTCAGGATCGAGCAGGGTGAACAGCGTGGCCTTTTCAGTGTGATCCGGGCACGCCGGGTAGCCCGGTGCCGGACGGATACCGGAGTACTGCTCTTTGATCAGTGCTTCGTTGTCCAGCACTTCGTCCTTGGCATAACCCCAGTGTTCTTTACGCACTTGCTGGTGCAGCCATTCGGCGCAAGCTTCCGCCAGACGGTCGGCGAGGGCTTTGACCATGATCGAGTTGTAGTCGTCGCCGGCGTCCTGATAGGCCTTGGCCACTTCTTCGGCACCGATGCCGGCGGTGGTGATGAACCCCCCGACGTAGTCGATCACTTCGCTGTCTTTCGGCGCGACGAAGTCGGCCAGCGAGAAGTTCGGCTTGCCGTCGGTCTTGATGATCTGTTGACGCAGGTGATGCAGGCGCGCCATGGGCTTGCCGTCATCGCCGTACAGTTCGATGTCGTCATCGTGCACCTGATTGGCCGGCCAGAAACCGAACACTGCGCGGGCGCTGATCAGCTTCTCGTCGATCAGCTTGGTGAGCATTTCACGCGCATCCTTGTACAGCGCGGTGGCGGCTTCACCGACCACTTCGTCTTCGAGGATGCGCGGAAACTTGCCGGCCAGGTCCCAGGAGATGAAGAACGGCGTCCAGTCGATGTATTCGGCCAGCACGTTGAGGTCGATGTTGTCCAGCACGCGGGTGCCGGTGAAGGTCGGTTTGACCGGCGTGTAGTTGGCCCAGTCGAACTGTGGCTTTTTGGCGATCGCCGCCGCGTAGCTCAGACGCTCGGTACGGGCGCTGCGGTTGGCGGTGCGCTCACGCACATCGACGTAATCGGCGCGGGTTTTCTCGACGAATCCGGCCTTGAGTTCTTTGGACAGCAACTGCGTCGCGACACCGACCGCACGCGAGGCGTCGGTCACGTAGACCACTGCGTCGTTGCTGTACTTCGGCTCGATCTTCACGGCGGTGTGCGCCTTGGAGGTGGTCGCGCCACCGATCATCAGCGGCAGATGGAAATCCTGACGCTGCATTTCCCGGGCAACGTGGACCATCTCGTCCAGCGACGGGGTGATCAGGCCGGACAGACCGATGATGTCGCACTTTTCTTCCTTGGCCACCTGGAGAATTTTCTCCGCCGGAACCATCACGCCGAGGTCGACGATGTCGTAGCCGTTGCAACCCAGCACCACGCCGACGATGTTCTTGCCGATGTCGTGCACGTCGCCTTTGACCGTGGCCATCAGGATCTTGCCCTTGGCTTCCGGCTTGTCGCCTTTTTCCAGTTCGATGAACGGGATCAGATGCGCCACGGCCTGCTTCATTACGCGGGCGGATTTCACCACCTGCGGCAGGAACATTTTGCCGGCGCCGAACAGGTCGCCGACGATGTTCATGCCGGACATCAGCGGGCCTTCGATGACTTCGATCGGCCGCGCGAACGACTGGCGCGACTCTTCGGTGTCTTCGACGATGTGCGTGGTAATGCCCTTGACCAGCGCATGCTCCAGACGCTTGTTGACGTCCCAGCTGCGCCACTCTTCGGTCTCGGCTTCCTTGACGCTGCCGTCGCCCTTGTACTTGTCGGCGATGGCGAGGAGGGCGTCGGTGCCTTCCGGCGTGCGGTTGAGGATCACGTCTTCGACGGCGTCGCGCAGCTCCTGCGGGATCTGGTCGTAGATCTCCAGCTGACCGGCGTTGACGATACCCATGGTCAGGCCGGCGCGGATCGCGTACAGCAGGAACACCGAGTGAATCGCTTCACGCACCGGGTTGTTGCCACGGAACGAGAACGACACGTTGGACACGCCGCCGGAACTCAGCGCATACGGCAGCTCGTCGCGGATGTAGGCACAGGCGTTGATGAAGTCCACAGCGTAATTGTTGTGTTCTTCGATACCGGTGGCCACGGCGAAGATGTTCGGGTCGAAGATGATGTCTTCCGGCGGGAAGCCGACTTCGTTGACCAGAATGTCGTAGGAGCGTTTGCAGATCTCTTTCTTGCGCGCTTCGGTGTCGGCCTGGCCGGCTTCGTCGAACGCCATCACCACCACCGCAGCGCCGTAGCGTTTGCACAGTCTGGCGTGATGGATGAATTGCTCGACGCCTTCTTTCATGCTGATCGAGTTGACGATGCCCTTGCCCTGGATGCACTTCAGGCCGGCTTCGATCACTTCCCATTTCGACGAGTCGATCATGATCGGCACGCGGGAGATGTCCGGCTCGCCGGCGATCAGATTGAGGAAGGTCACCATGGCCTTCTTCGAATCGAGCATGCCTTCGTCCATGTTGATGTCGATCACCTGGGCGCCGGCCTCGACCTGCTGCAGGGCGACTTCCAGGGCTTCGGTGTAGTTGTCTTCACGGATCAGACGGGCGAACTTCGCGGAGCCGGTGATGTTGGTCCGCTCGCCGACGTTGACGAACAGCGAGCTGCGATCAATGGTGAACGGCTCCAGGCCCGACAGGCGGCAAGCCTTGGGGATGTCCGGAATCTGCCGCGGCGCGTAACCGGCGACGGCTTTGGCGATGGCTTCGATGTGGCCCGGGGTGGTGCCGCAGCAACCACCGACGATGTTGAGGAAACCACTTTGGGCGAATTCTTCTATGACCTTGGCGGTGTCCACCGGCAATTCGTCGTACTCGCCGAATTCGTTCGGCAAACCGGCGTTCGGGTGCGCCGACACGTGGGTGCTGGCCTTGTTCGACAGCTCTTCCAGGTACGGACGCAGCTCACGGGCGCCGAGGGCGCAGTTGAGGCCGACCGAGATCGGCTTGGCGTGGGCCACCGAGTTCCAGAACGCTTCGGTGGTCTGGCCCGACAGGGTGCGGCCGGACGCGTCGGTGATGGTCCCGGAAATCATGATCGGCAGTTCGATGTGCAGTTCTTCGAACACGCCTTGCACGGCGAAGATCGCGGCTTTGGCGTTGAGCGTGTCGAAGATGGTTTCGATCAGGATCAGGTCGACGCCGCCCTCGATCAGGCCTTTGGTAGCTTCGGTGTAGTTTTCCACCAATTCATCGAAGGTGACGTTACGGTAGCCGGGATTGTTCACGTCAGGCGACAGCGAGCAGGTGCGGCTGGTCGGGCCGAGTACGCCGGCGACGAAGCGTGGCTTGTCCGGGTTCTCGGCGGTCTTGGCGTCGGCCACCTTGCGCGCCAGTCGCGCGCCTTCTACGTTTAATTCGTACGCCAGTTCTTCCATGCCGTAGTCAGCCATGGAAATGCGCGTGGCGTTGAAGGTGTTGGTTTCCAGAATGTCGGCGCCGGCATCCAGATAAGCCTTTTCGATGCCGCCGATCACGTCCGGACGGGTGATCACCAACAGGTCGTTGTTGCCCTTGACGTCGCTCGGCCAGTCAGCGAAGCGTTTGCCGCGATAATCCTGCTCCTCGAGCTTGTAGCTCTGGATCATCGTGCCCATGCCGCCGTCGAGAATCAGGATGCGCTCTTTGAGGGCTTGCTTGAGAGCTTGAAGGCGGACGCTGCGATCGGACATTGGGACTACTCGAAAAGACCATGACGAAGGGCCGGGATCATAACAAACCTGTGCGCTTTTGGAGCACGTGCTGCTTTTGCATGAATATCGTTCATGTTGGTACGAGCGTCATACTGTAGAATCGCGGGCGTTTTTTTCACGATCGGGATCAAGGGCATGTCGTACCGCGTCATCAGCATTTTCTTGCTGTTCTTAAGCTGGGGCGCCGTTGCGCAGGAACCCGCGATCTCACCTTCTATTTCATATACGCGTGACATCCAGCCGATCTTCACCGAGAAGTGTGTGGCCTGCCACGCCTGCTACGACTCGGCGTGCCAGCTCAATCTGGGCAGCGGCGAAGGCGCAGGGCGGGGCGCAAGCAAGATGCCGGTCTACGACGGCGAACGCACTCAGGCGGCGCCGACCACGCGGCTGTTCTACGACGCCTTCGGCAAACGTGCCTGGCAGCAGAAGGGCTTTTATTCGGTACTCGATGCCCAGGGCAGCCAGGCGGCGTTGATGGCGCGGATGCTGGAACTGGGCCACAAAACCCCGCTGACCCCGAATGCCAAGCTGCCGGAAGACATCGTCCTCGGCCTGCAACGGGAAAACATGTGCGCGATGCCCGCCGAGTTTGACGGCTATGCCGGCGCCCACCCCAAAGAAGGCATGCCGCTGGCGGTGACCGGGCTGACCGATCAGCAATACCAGACCCTGCAACGCTGGCTGGCGTCCGGTGCGCCGATCGACGAGCAGGGGCTGGCGCCGAGCGCCAAGGAAGCGCTGCAAATCGTGCAGTGGGAAAACCTGCTCAACACCCCGGGCGCGCGGCAGAGTCTGGTCGGGCGCTGGTTGTTCGAACACTGGTTCCTCGCCCATATCTATTTCAAGGACGGCGAGCCGGGCCACTACTTCCAGTGGGTGCGTTCGCGCACGCCGACAGGGCAGCCGATCGACCTGATCGCCACCCGACGCCCGAATGACGATCCGGGCACTCAGGTGTATTACCGCTTGTGGCCAGTGCAAGGAGTGATCGTGCACAAGACCCACATCACTTATCCGCTGAGCGCGGCGAAGATGGCGCGGGTCAAGAGCCTGTTCTACAGCGGCAACTGGCAAGTCAACGCGCTACCGGGGTACGGGCCGCAGAGCCGGGCCAACCCGTTCGCCACGTTCGAAGCGATTCCGGCGCAGGCGCGGTACCAGTTCATGCTCGACAATGCCGAATACTTCGTCCGCACCTTCATTCGCGGGCCGGTGTGCCGTGGGCAGATTGCGACGGATGTGATCCGCGATAACTTCTGGGCGCTGTTCCAGGCCCCGGAACACGATCTGTACATCACCGACCCCAACTATCGCGGCCAGGCCACGCCGTTGCTGGCAATGCCGGGGCAGAACGACGACGTCGGCAGTGTCCTGAGCCTGTGGCACAACTACCGCAACAAGCGCAACGAATACGAAGCCCTGCGCCGCGACAGCTACGCTGACCAGCCGGCGCCGAGCTGGTCGACCCTGTGGGCCGGCAACGACAACGCGCTGCTGAGCATTTTCCGCCACTTCGACAGCGCTTCGGTAACCAAAGGCCTGATCGGCGAAGTGCCGCAAACGATGTGGCTGTTCGACTATCCGCTGCTGGAACGCACCTATTACCAGTTGGCAGTCAACTTCGATGTGTTCGGCAACGTCTCCCATCAGGCGCAGACCCGTCTGTATTTCGACCTGATTCGCAACGGCGCCGAACAGAACTTCCTGCGTCTGATGCCGGCCGATTCCCGTGAGGACTACCTCGACGATTGGTATCAGAGCAGCGGTCAGTTCAAGATGTGGCTCGACTACGAGGCCATCGATGATGACAAGCCGACCGGGTTGAAACTCGATCCGAAGGATCCGAAGTACGACTTCGCCATGCAACTGCTGGCACGCTACGGCGACCTCAATGCGCGGCCGGATCCGATCAACCGCTGTGACGGCGCCTACTGCTCGCGGCCGAACATTGATCCGGCGTTGCAGAACGCCGAACAGGCGCTGAGCCGCCTGACGTCACGACCGGCCGCCGGTCTGAAGGTCATCGACCAATTGCCGGAGGCCACCCTGCTGCGCATCGAAACCCGCAGCGGCAAACGCGAGGTCTACAGCTTGCTGCGCAACCGTGCGCACAGCAACGTGGCGTTTCTGTTGGGCGAATCCCTGCGCTATCAGCCAGGGCTCGACACCTTGACCATTTATCCAGGTGTGCTCAGCAGTTACCCGAACTTCATGTTCAATATTCCGGCCGCGCAAGTCCCGGAGTTTGTCGATGCCATGGAAAACGCCAAGGATGCCGATCGTTTCGAGAAAATCGTCGAACGCTGGGGGATTCGCCGCAGTCATCCGCAATTCTGGTTCTATTTTCACGACCTGAGTCAGTACATCCACGAAACCGAACCGGTGGAAGAGGGCGTGCTGGACATGAACCGCTACGAGAATCTTTGATCGTTGAGATCGACCTGCTGTCCCAACTCCAAGCAACACCGCAAAGCCCCTGTAGGAGCTGCCGAGTGCAACGAGGCTGCGATCTTTTGATTCTTTAACAACAAAGATCAAAAGATCGCAGCGTGCCGCAGCTCCTACAGGGGGCCGGAGGTGATTCAGGAATTGTGCACGGGAGCCGATCATGTTGATTTCAGTGCAGGCCCTGCGCGCGCTTGCCGCGTGGACCGTGGTCTGCCATCACTTCATGCAGATTTTTTTCGACTTCAAGGCGCGCGGCCCGGTCGGGCAGTTCTTCATCGACAAAGGCGCAGTCGGCGTCGATGTTTTCTTCGTCATCAGTGGTCTGGTGATTTTCCTCTCCACCGAAAGCAAAGCACTGCCGCCCGCGCGCTTTCTGCTGTACCGGCTGTTTCGCATTGTCCCGGCGTACTGGCTGTACACGCTGTTGATGGCGTTGCTGGTGCTGTTCGCCCGGCCAATGTTGCCGGATCAGACGGTGGACTGGGCGCATTTCCTCGCGTCGCTGCTATTCATTCCTGCGCAAAATCCTGGCGGCTACGGAATTTATCCGACGCTGAACGTCGGCTGGACGCTCAATTACGAAATGCTCTTCTATGTGTTGTTTGCATGCGCGCTGGCGTTCCGCTGGCAGGTGCGCTTGCTGGTGGTTGGCGCGTTGCTGTTTTCGGTTTGTCAGGCGTTTGGCTGGATCAACGAGTTTTACCGTTCGGACATCGTCTACGAATTTTTGCTGGGGATCGGCATTGGCGTGCTCTATCGCCGGGGCTGGATCGGTGCGGGTCTGTGGCAGCCACTGTTGGCGATGGGCGCCGCGTTGTCGGCGATCTATCACCTGGCGCCGGCGCCAAGGCTGTTGAACTGGGGCGTGCCGAGCGCGGTGCTGGTGATGGCGTGCATGGCACTGGAGCGCTACGTCGAGCGCAACCGCGTGATGAAATGGCTCGGTGACTGTTCCTATTCGGTGTATCTGATGCACGTGCTGGTGCTGTCGGTTGGCGGTTTTATCGCGCGGCGTTACGGGGTCAACCCGTATCTGATGTTCATCGTCTGCGCGGTGGCCATCGCTGTGGGGTCATGGTTGAGCTACGAATGGGTGGAAAAACGCAGCTATCGGTGGCTTAAAGCACGGATCGATGGCGAACCGCTACGCGTACCGGGCGAGAATCTTTCCCGACAAAAATACTAGGACTTTGTCCGGCGCAATGATTGGCGTAAACTGCGCCCAAGCCTGCGAGGAGTTTCCATGACCGCTATTACCATTACCGACGCCGCCCACGATTACCTGGCCGATCTGCTCTCCAAGCAGAACACCCCGGGTATCGGCATCCGCGTCTTCATCACCCAGCCTGGTACCCAGTACGCCGAAACCTGCATTGCCTACTGCAAGCCGGGCGAAGAAAAACCTGAAGATACCGCGCTGGGGCTGAAAAGCTTCACTGCTTATATCGATTCGTTCAGTGAAGCGTTTCTCGACGATGCCGTCGTCGACTACGCCACCGACCGCATGGGCGGCCAGCTGACCATCAAGGCGCCAAACGCCAAAGTCCCGATGGTCAACGCCGACAGCCCGGTCAACGAGCGCATCAACTACTACCTGCAAACCGAAATCAACCCGGGGCTGGCCAGCCACGGCGGTCAGGTCAGCCTGATCGATGTGGTCGAGGACGGCATTGCCGTGCTGCAGTTCGGCGGCGGCTGCCAGGGCTGCGGCCAGGCCGACGTGACCCTGAAGGAAGGTATCGAGCGCACCTTGCTTGAGCGTATTCCAGAGCTCAAAGGTGTGCGCGACGTGACCGACCACACGCAGAAAGAAAACGCCTACTACTGAGTAAGGTGTTCACTGCGAACATGAAAAACGGCGCCCCGTGAGCGCCGTTTTTTTATGCACTTGATTAATGAGTGCCTGTTTATTGTGTGGCGAGGGGATTTATCCCCGATGGGTTGCGAAGCAGCCCCAGAAAAGGAACTGCAAGCGCAGTTCATCGGGGATAAATCCCCTCGCCACAGGTTGGCACCCAATCCCATATGATTCAGGGTCTGTAGAGGTGCGCATGCCCCGCGCGATACAGCGACGACTCGCTAAACACCTCACTGCCCAGCACCCGACCCACCAGAATCAACGCCGTACGCCGAAACCCCTTGGCCTCAACCTTCGCCGCAATGTCCTCCAGCGTCCCCACCACCCAATCCTGATCCGGCCATGTTGCCCGGTGAATCACCGCAATCGGGCAATCCGCGCCGTAATGCGGCAGCAATTCAGTGATGATTTTCTGCAGATGGTTGACCCCCAGGTGAATCGCCATGGTCGCGCCATGCTGCGCCAGACTGCTCAACTCCTCACCCACCGGCATCGCGGTCTTGTCCGCGTAGCGGGTCAGAATCACGCTCTGTGACACATCCGGCAGCGTCAGCTCGGCGCCGAGCAAGGCTGCACAGGCGGCGGTGGCGGTGACGCCGGGGATGATTTCGAACGGAATATTCAACTCGCGCAGATAACGAATCTGCTCGCCAATCGCGCCGTACAGGCTCGGATCACCCGAGTGCACCCGCGCCACGTCCTGGCCCTTGCCGTGGGCGGTTGTGATCAATTCAATGATCTGCTCCAGATGCAATTCGGCGCTGTTGACCACCGTTTCCGCCTGATGTCCCTTGAGCACGGCGGCCGGCACCAGCGAGCCTGCGTAGATGATCACCGGGCAGCTGCGGATCAGCCGCTGGCCTTTGACGGTGATCAATTCCGGGTCGCCGGGGCCGGCGCCGATGAAGTAGACGGTCATGAAGAAATCCTGTGAAAAACGGGGCAGGGCAACGCTTCAGATGAAGATTGCTCATGATCAAACAGGGGGATTATCGGGAATTTACGCAGCGCCGGCCAATGCCAGTGTCGCCTGAGCGTATTTCTGCCGGGAAATCAGCAGCTTTGCCGGTGCCTGAATCAACTGCTCGGCCAGGGCCAGGGCGGCACTTTCCGCCACACCGTAGCAACCGGTGCGCTCATAGGCGATCTGCGAGTGATGGCTCAGTCGCTGCTGGTAAATGGCCAATTCTTCGCTGCTGAAATACAACAGCGGCAGCGCCAGTTGGCTGGCCAGTTCCTGCAAACCGGGTTCATCACGTTTAAGGTCGATGCTGGCCAGGGCCTTGACCGCCTCGAGTTCTATGCGATGCGCCTGCAATGCCTGATCGAGTAACGCGCGCAGCGTGCTGGCCGGGCAGCCGCGCTGGCAGCCCAGGCCAACCACGAAGGTCGGCGCTGCGCGGTCATCGGTCATGCGTGGTACTGACCATCGCTTTTGCGGCGGAACAACCAGGCGCTGATCAGGCCCAAGGCCAGCCAGAACGCCACGTTGGTCAACTGCGAAGCGATTTTGAACTGAGTTTCCAGCGCCTCCGGGGCGAGCATCGAATGCACTTCCGGTTGCGGCGCGCCGATCACGTGCGGCACGGCGAGGATCGCCACGCCCAGCAGCTTCATCAGCCAGTGGCGGCTGAACACGATCAGCGCCAGGCCGACTGCGGTGGAAGCGGCGGTGCCGATCCACCACGTTTGCCGCGACGCCAGATCGGCGGCAGCGGTGCCCGGCAGTTCAGGCGGCAGGCCGAGGGTCGGCGCGAGGACGAAGGTCGCGTAACCGGCCAGGCCCCAGAGTAGGCCCTGCGAAGTTTTGGTCGGTGCACGCAGGGTGTACAGGCCGGCGAGCATCAGCGCGAAACCGACCGCCACTACCAGATTGCCGCCGGTGGTCGAGACCACGCGTTGCCAGCCGTCTTCCGGCTCCCAGGCTTCAGCGTCGTGAGTGTGTGCGGCTGTACCGGCGGCGTGTTCGTGAACGGCCACCGGCTCGGACTTCTCGAAGGTTTCGGCCTGCAGAATCAGTGGCGAAACCCAGAAGCTTTGCAGCAACGTCAGCAGCAGGGCGGCCAGCAGGCCGGTGAAGCCTGCGGTTTGCGCGATACGCTTGATCATGTCGGCAGGTCTCAGTGGCACGGGAACGCGGCGCTGTGGCGGGTATCGTGAGCGGCGTTGTGCACCGCTTCGATGTGCGAGAAACCGGCGAAATAAACGAGGCCTGCACCCAGGATCGACGCCAAGATCGCGGCGGTCAGGCGTTGGCTCAAGGTGGCGGTGCTGGAGATTTTGTCGGTGTTGCTGCCGGTGCTGCTGATGATCGACATGGCGCTTCCCTCTGGAGTGTCAGCGGGTGATATAGAGCGCATGGAAACCCCTGCGAGTCGGGCACGCAGAGGTTCGAACAGCGCCCGCCCACCGCGGGTTTGTTATGTTCAGCGACGCAAAATGCGCGCTGTGTGTTGCGGGCCGGTCTCCGGGCTCACGAGGGGTTGGCATCAGGCCGACCTGCAAGCATCACCTTCCCATGCCGCAATGGCACAGTGGATTCGACGCTTCGCTCGCTTACCGTTGCGGGGGCAGCACCGGACTGACATGGCTTTGAGTAAAGCACATGATTCACCGGTTTCCCGTTTCACCCTGTGAAGGGCACCCGTAACAAGTTGTGTAGGAGAGCATGGGTTGGGGAATTTAGTCAATTTTGGGGGTGGATCCGTTGCTGCGGTAACGGCCGCTTAGGGTTCCGCCCTTACGGCGGGTCACTTTGGCAAAAGCCCCAAAGTAACCAAAGGGCTTTACCCTGACGTTCGGCCCTCGCTTGGGCTCGGGTTCCTTCGCTGCGGGATTCATCCGGGGGCAGCGCCTACGGTTTGCTTCGCTGCACCTCCTCTCGCTGTGTTTGGCTGCGCCAAACGGTCGCTGCGCTCCC
>NZ_JBQEPG010000018.1:0-48204 GCF_052045635.1 Pseudomonas sp. 22189 | reverse complement strand
CCGGATAAATCCCTCCACTCAGCCTGCCGACGGGCCTTGAGATCAAAAGCTTTACTCGAGCTAACGCTCATCGTGTTGAGTGGGGCGGCTTCGCCGCATGGGGTGTGCACGAATTAAATTGTGGGAGCTGGCTTGCCAGCGATGGCGGCCTGACAGCCGACCAAATTCCTAACTGAATACACCCAATCCCTGTAGGAACTGCCGAAGGCTGTGATCTTTTGATCTGGCTTTGGCTTTGGCTTTGGCTTTGGCTTTTGATCTTCAGCCCCTTCGGCAGGCCGAGCGAAGGTGTCCATCCGGGGGTAGGCGCGCAGCGCCATGCGGCGAAGCCGCATACATCGAGAGGAGGTGCAGCGAAGCAAACCGTAGGCGATGCCCCCGGATGGACACCGTAGGGAGGGAACACTGAGCCTCAGCGAAGTGCCGTACGCCGGGGCAAAGCCTTTTGGGTTACCTTTTCGGCGTCTGGAAAAGGTGACTCGCTGTAAGAGCGAAACCGCCAGCGGCGACACCCGCAGAAACAGATATGCCCCCAATCCAAAAAAAACCAGATCCCGTAACCCGAGGTCTGGCAAAAGTGACCCGCCGCAACGGCGAAACCGTAATCAGCAACCCCCGCAGCAACGGATATGCCCCCAATCCAAACATTGACCCATCCTCAACCCATGCGTAGCCTTGCACCTTCGAGGTTCTTCGGCCCACGCTGAAGCTAAGAAGGGAACGCGGTCAAAGCCGCGGCTGCCCCCGCAACTGTGAACGGTGAAGTTCGTTGCCACGCCACTGCCAGCTCAATCCACTGAGCCCGCGGGAAGGCGCAGCGAATGCCAGGCCCAAGGCCTGAACACCGTCAGCCAGGAGACCTGCCTCGTGACAGATTTCTCACTACAACCGGGCGGGGTGATCCGGTGGCGAATTCTTCCGCGCGCACGCTCGCAGCGGATCTCGTCCCGTATGCCCGCCACCTTGCCAAAGGGCATCCGATGAAAACACTGGCCAAACTCCCCGTCACCATCGTCACCGGTTTCCTCGGCTCGGGCAAAACCACCTTGCTGCGCCATATGCTCGACAACGCTCAGGGCCGCCGTATCGCGGTGATCGTCAACGAGTTCGGCGAGCTGGGAATCGACGGTGAGATCCTCAAACAATGCACCATCGGCTGCACCGAAGAAGAAGCCACCGGCCGCGTCTACGAACTGGCCAACGGCTGCCTGTGCTGCACAGTGCAGGAAGAGTTCTTCCCGGTGATGCGCGAACTGGTCGCCCGTCGCGGCGATCTCGATCACATTCTGATCGAGACGTCCGGTCTGGCTCTGCCAAAACCATTGGTGCAAGCCTTCCAGTGGCCGGAAATCCGCAACGCCTGCACCGTGGACGCGGTGATCACCGTGGTCGACAGCCCGGCCGTGGCCGCCGGTACCTTCGCCGCGTTCCCGGATCAGGTCGATGCCCAGCGCAAACTCGATCCGAATCTGGATCACGAATCGCCGCTGCACGAACTGTTCGCCGACCAACTGGCCAGCGCCGATCTGGTGATCCTCAACAAGGCCGATCAGACCAGCGCCGAAGATCTGGCTCGCGTTCGCGCTGAAGTCGCTGAAGAACTGCCGCCAGCGGTGAAAATCATCGAAGCCAGCAACGGTCGCCTGCCGCTGGACGTGCTGATCGGTCTCGGTGCCGGTTCCGAAGAACACATCGACAGCCGCCACAGCCATCACGATCACCACCACGACGGTGATGACGATCACGATGACCACGATCACGACGCCTTCGATTCGATCTCCATTGAACTGCCGCAAGCCGACGAAAGCCTGTTGCTCGACGCGCTGACGCAATTGGTGGTCAAGCACGGCATCCTGCGTGTGAAGGGCTTCGCGGCGATTCCGAACAAGCCGATGCGTCTGTTGATTCAAGGCGTGGGCACGCGTTTCGACAAGCACTTCGACCGCCAGTGGGGCGCTGATGAATCGCGTGTCACTCGTCTGGTGCTGATCGGCCAGAAGCTCGACGCCGCGCAACTCGAAGCGCAACTGCGCGCCGCGCTCAGCGTTTAAGCCATGCACCTGCTCAGGACCCAGCCCGGCGGTTTCGTGTCGGATGACAACATTGCCGACCTTGGACAAACCCCCGCCGAGCTGGTGATCCTGTGCAGCGGCGATTCCAGCCTGGCGCTGCTCGCCGAAGCGGCGCAGCAACTGCCTGAGGATTACCCGAGCCTGCGCCTGGCCAATCCGATGCAGGTGCAGAATCACGCCTCGGTCGATCTGTATGTCGATGAGGTGCTACGGCACGCCAAGGTCATTCTGATTTCGTTGCACGGCGGCATCGCCTATTGGCGTTACGGTGTCGAGCGTCTGGTGGAATTGTCCGAGCGCGGCGTGCAGGTGATTCTGGTACCGGGGGATGACCGTCCCGACCCGGAACTCAGCGACCTGAGCACCGTGCCCGCCGAAGATCGCGACCGTCTCTGGCAGTTTTTGCGTCAGGGCGGCATGGGCAATGCGCAGGGCTTCTTCCATTGCCTGGCCAACCGCTGGCTGTCGCGCGACTACGCCTGGGGCGAGCCGCAGGCGCTGCCGCGTACGGCGATTTACCACCCACAGAAAAACACCGCCGCACTGAGCGACTGGCAAGCCGATTGGCTGCCCGGTCAACCAGTGGCGGCGGTGTTGTTTTATCGCTCGCATTTGCAAGCGGCGAACACCGCGTTCATCGACGTGTTCTGCCAACGCTTGCAGGCGGCGGGGCTCAATCCGTTGCCGATCGCCGTCGCCAGCCTGAAAGAACCCGGCTGCCTGTCGGTGGTCGAGGACTGGCTGGATGAGGTCGAAGCTGCGGTGATCCTCAACACCACCGGCTTCGCGCAATCCAGCCCGGAAGCGCCGCACCTGCGGCCGTTCCGGCGCAATATTCCGGTGATTCAGGCGATCTGCGCCCAGGACAACGAGCCGGGCTGGCGTGACAGCGAACAGGGGCTGGGGCCACGAGATCTGGCGATGCACATTGCCTTGCCGGAACTCGACGGGCGCATCATCAGCCGGCCGATCAGCTTCAAGGATCTGGCCTGGCGCAGCGAGCGCAGTCAGTCCGACGTGGTCTGCTACCGGGCGCAACCCGAGCGCATGGATTTTGTCGCTGAACTGGCCCGACGCTGGAGCGATCTGGCGCGGTTGCCGAACGCGGAAAAACGTATTGCGCTGATCCTCGCCAACTACCCGACCCGCGATGGTCGGATTGGCAATGGCGTCGGTCTCGACACGCCGGCGGCGGCATTGAATATCCTGCGCGCGTTGCAGACCGAAGGCTTTCCGTTGACGGCTGAGTTGCCGGACAGCGGCACCGCGTTGATCCAGCAATTACTCGGCGGAGTCAGCAACGACCTCGACAGCATCGACCTGCGTCCGTGTCAGCAAAGTCTGGCGATGGACGCCTACCTGGCGATGTTCAATGCGCTGCCCGAGGCCAATCGCGCGGCCGTGCTGGAACGCTGGGGCGCGCCGCAAAACGACCCGATGTGCCGCGACGGGCGAATGATGATCGCCGGGCTGCGTTTTGGCCTGACCTTCGTCGGCATTCAGCCGGCGCGCGGTTATCAGGTCGATCCAAGTGCGGTGTATCACGACCCGGATCTGGTGCCGCCGCACGGCTATCTGGCGTTCTATTTCTGGCTGCGCAACACCTACGGTGCGCACGCGGTGATTCACGTCGGCAAGCACGGCAACCTCGAATGGCTGCCGGGCAAGGGTGTCGGCCTTTCGGAAAGTTGCTGGCCGGACGCGCTGCTCGGGCCGCTGCCGAACATCTATCCGTTTATCGTCAACGACCCGGGCGAGGGCGCGCAAGCCAAACGGCGCACGCAAGCGGTGATCATCGACCACCTGATGCCGCCGCTGACCCGCGCCGAAACCTACGGCCCGTTGCGCAATCTGGAACTGTTGGCCGACGAATATTACGAGGCACAACTGCTCGATCCGCGTCGTGCGCGAGAGTTGCAACGCGATATTCTGCAACTGGTGCGCGAGACGCAGATCGATCGCGAACTGCAACTCGACGCCGGTCTGGACAGTGACGCCGACGCCGCGATCTGGCTGCCGCGGCTGGACACCTACCTGTGTGATCTGAAGGAATCGCAGATTCGCGATGGCCTGCACATCTTTGGCGAATCGCCGACCGGACGTTTGCGCATCGATACCTTGCTGGCTTTGCTGCGCATTCCGCGTGGTGACGGCAAAGGCGCGCAGTCGAGTCTGCTGCGGGCGTTGGCCAAGGCCTTCGAGCTGGGGTTTGATCCGCTGGATTGCGCACTTGCCGACCCGTGGAACGGCCCGCGCCCGGCGGAGCTGCAAAGCGTCAGCGACGAAATCTGGCGCACCGCCGGTGACACCCGCGAACGCCTCGAACTGTTCGCCACCCACCTGATCGCCCAAGCACTGGGCAGTCCCTGTGGGAGCGAGCCTGCTCGCGAAGGCGGCGCGTCAACCAACGCATCGTTCACTGATACACCGCCTTCGCGAGCAGGCTCGCTCCCACAAGGGGCGTGTTGGGCTGAAGTGAGCGCGATCATTGAAAACCTGCGCGAAGTCATCGCCCCACGCCTCGACGCCTGCGGCCCCGCCGAAATGCGCGGTCTGCTCGACGCCCTCAACGGCCGCTTCGTCCCCGCCGGCCCAAGTGGCGCGCCCAGCCGTGGCCGTCTCGACGTGCTGCCCACCGGGCGCAACTTCTACTCGGTGGACGTGCGCAACCTGCCGACCACCACCGCGTGGCGCATCGGCTTCCAGTCCGCCACGTTGATTCTCGAGCGGCATTTGCAGGATCACGGCGATCACCTGCGTCAGCTCGGCCTGTCCGTGTGGGGCACCGCGACCATGCGCACTGGCGGCGACGACATCGCCCAGGCCATGGCGCTGATGGGCGTGCGCCCGGTGTGGGCCACCGGCAGTCAGCGCGTCGATGATTTCGAGATTCTGCCGCTCAGCCTGCTCGACCGGCCACGGGTCGACGTCACGCTGCGGGTCTCGGGTTTTTTCCGCGATGCTTTTGCCAACCTGATTCGTCTGTTCGACGCTGCCGTGCAAGCGGTGGCGGCGCTGGACGAACCGGATGACCTCAACCCGCTGGCGGCGAAGGTGCGTGCCGAGCGCGAGGCGCTGTTGCAATCGGGGCTGGATGCCGACGCGGCGCGGCGTCAGGCCGGCTGGCGGATCTTCGGCGCCAAACCCGGTGCCTATGGTGCGGGCGTACAGGGCGCGATCGACGGTCGCTTGTGGCAGAGTCGTGAGGATCTGGCCGAGGTCTACCTGAACTGGGGCGCTTACGCTTATGGTGGGGCGGATGAGGGCACCGCTGCGCGCGAACAGTTCGTCCAGCGCCTGAGCCAGGTGCAGGCGGTGTTGCAGAACCAGGACAATCGCGAGCACGACTTGCTCGATTCCAACGACTATTACCAGTTTCAGGGCGGCATGCTCGCGGCGGTGGAAACCCTGCGCGGGGAAGCGGCGGCGAGTTATCACGGCGATCACAGCCAGCCGGATCTGCCGAAAGTCCGCACCCTGAAAGAAGAACTCAATCGGGTGATCCGCTCGCGGGCGGCCAATCCGAAGTGGATCGACGGGGTCAAACGTCACGGCTATAAAGGGGCGTTTGAACTGGCGGCGACGGTCGATAACCTGTTCGCCTTCGACGCCACCACGCAACTGATCGACGATCATCAGTATGCGTTGCTGGCCGACGCCTATTTGCTCGACCCGGCAACCCGCGATTTTGTTCGTGAACACAATCCGCATGCCCTGCGCGACATGACTGAACGCATGCTGGAAGCGCAACAACGTGGGATGTGGCAGGAACCCGGCGTGTATAAAGAAGCACTGGAAAACCTGCTGCTGGATATAGAAGAAGACACCTGACATACCGCCTCACGCTGTGGGAGCGAGCCTGCTCGCGAAGGCGTCGTGTCAGACAGTATTTTTGTAGCTGGCACACCGCTTTCGCGAGCAGGCTCGCTCCCACAGGGATCAACGTGGCTCCCAACGATTTTCGAAAGATCACCGACCATGACCGAGTATTGAAGATGACCGACATCCCGCATTTCCCGCTCTCCGCCGTGGTCGGCGCCGATGACTTGAAACTCGCGCTGTACCTCACTGCCATCGACCCGAAAATCGGTGGTGTGCTGATCGAAGGCCCACGCGGAATGGCCAAGTCGACTCTGGCCCGTGGCCTCGCCGATCTGCTGGCCAGCGGTCAGTTCGTCACGTTGCCACTGGGCGCCACCGAAGAACGTCTGGTCGGCACCCTCGATCTGGATGCCGCGCTGAGTGAAGGTCGTGCGCAGTTTTCTCCCGGCGTGCTGGCCAAGGCCGACGGCGGTGTGCTGTACGTCGATGAAGTGAATCTGTTGCCCGATCATCTGGTTGATCTGCTGCTGGATGTGGCGGCCAGCGGCACCAACCTGGTCGAGCGTGATGGCATCTCGCATCGGCATTCGGCACGGTTTGTGTTGATCGGCACAATGAACCCGGAAGAGGGCGAGTTGCGCCCGCAGCTGTTGGACCGTTTTGGCCTGAACGTCGCCCTCAGCGGTCACACCGCGCCGACTGAACGCGGGCAGATCATCCGCCGCCGACTGGATTTCGACAGCGACCCGCAGGCGTTCTGCGCGCAGTGGGAAGCCGAGCAGCAAGCGCTGCGCGAACGCTGCGAACAGGCGCGCTGCGCCTTGGCGCGCATTGCGCTGGATGACGATGCTTTGGCAAGCATCACCGAGCGCTGCTTTGCCGCCGGCGTCGATGGCTTGCGTGCCGATCTGGTCTGGCTGCGGGCGGCCCGTGCGCACGCAGCATGGCGCGGCGCTGCAGCGATTGCCGAGCAGGACATCGACGCCGTGGCGGAATTTGCCCTGCGTCATCGCCGTCGTGAGTCCACTTCGCCCAGCCTTCAACCACCTGCGCAGAACCAGACCAGCACCCAGGCTGAACCAAGCGAGGGGCAGGGGCAATGGGGCGACATGCCTGCTCCGGCGCTGACGACTGGCGCACGCCGCGAAGTGCCGAGCTGGCCAAAAAAGTAACCGGCATTCGTCCCCGATCCGACGCGGGGGCGAATGCCAGACCCCGCGCCGGACGACTCGACCACGGACGCCAGGGTAAGCGCCACGCTGCGCGCAGCGGTCTGGTGAACTGGCCGGGGACGCTGCTCAACGGCCGGCCGCAAACCCGTGAGGACTTGCAGTTCCAGCTGCGCACTCGTGCTCCCCATGAGTTATGGCTGGTGATCGTCGATGCGTCGGCTTCGACGCGTCGGCATCAGGCACTGAGCGATGCCAAGGGTTTGCTCGCGCAATTGTTTGATGATGCGTATCGACAAAGGGCGCGACTGGCCTTGCTGACCGCCAGTGGCAGCGCGCCGCAATGGCAGGTGCAAGGATTGAAGGCTTCAAGTGGCTTGCGCACCTGGCTGGAGACACTGGGCGCGGGCGGCGGCACGCCATTGGTGGCGGCGTTGACGCAGGCGCAGCAATGGCTGATGCAGCGACAAAAGCGTTTTCCGGCCGAGCAGCAACGCTTGTTGCTGGTCACGGACGGACGTTTGAAAACCTTGCCACCGCTGCTGCCGCTGGAGTGTCCGGGGTTGCTGATCGACATCGAGCGGGGGCCGATCCGTCTGGCGCGGGTGCGGGAATTGGCGGCGGTGCTGAATGCGGAATATCGGCATATCGATGATGTGTGAAGTCTGAGCGGGCCTCTTCGCGAGCAAGGTTGGTGAACACCGCTTGCTCTGTGGGAGCGAGCCTGCTCGCGAAGGCATCGCCTCGGATCATGCGGGATCACCAAAAATCGCAGCGCTGCTCTATGCTCCACCCAGCCCAATCACAAGGAGTGAATCATGCGGGTACTGGTCGCCAATCCTCAGGACGATTTTCGCGTCAAAGCCTACGCCGGCACCAACGGCGTGCTGCTCGCCATGGACCTGGCTGAACCGCGACGCAAAGGCTTGCTCGGGTTTGCCATCGAAAAGCAACAGGGCGACAAACCGTGGTTGTTCCTGTTCAACAGCTTGACGTTTCCCGGCAAGGCTCACACTTTTCCCCAATATCACGCCACGCCCAGTGATAAGGCACCGCTGCAAAAATTCCGCTGGGCCGATTACGCCGTCAACCCGGGCACGACCCTGCACTATCGCGTGCACCTGGCCTACGGCACGGCGGACGCGCCGCTACTGGGCGAATCGCTGGAGCTGAGCATCACCAGTGACGACGGCCACCCGGCCAATCAGAGCGTGATCTTCAATCGCGCCGTGGCTGCCAGTCAGGCGTTTCAGCGCAAATTTCCCGACCTCGACGCACAGATCAGCGCCAACAAGAATCTGCCCATCGAAGCCTGGCCCGGCGCGGCGCGCCTGTGGCTGGAGAACGGACTGCTGGAGCGATTGCTGGGCTTCATCGAGCGGGCTGTGGACGCGCAGTGGGCGTTGGACATTGCGATCTACGAGTATCAGTTGCAGGCGATCATCGATGCCGTGAACGCGGCGTTCGCGCGGGGGGTGCAAGTGCGCGTGCTGTACCACGCCCAGCCTGATGATTCCGATACGACCCTGAACGAAGCGAACCTTGCCCAATTACCAGCGGCGAACAAGCGGGGCCGGGTCACTCACAACATTTTCCACGACAAATTCATCGTCCTCAGCCGGGTCGATGGCGTCGGTCAGCGTCAACCGCAGGCGGTGCTGTGCGGCAGCACCAATTTCACCGCCAATGGCGTGTATCGCCAGGCCAATGTGGTGCATACGCTCGACGATGTGACGATTGCCACTGCCTATCTGCAAACGTTCGATGAGGTCTGGGCCAACCCTGCTGATGTCGCAGCCACACGCAACTGGATCACCGAACACAACCCGATGGATCCTGCGCAAACGCTGTTCGCCGGGTTCTCACCACGCAGCGGTGGTGCCGACTTACGCGAGTTCGTCGAGATCATCGAAGCGGCGAAAAAGGATGTGCTGTTTGTCACGGCATTCACCTTGCCGGACGCGATTCTCAACGCGCTGCTTGGTCAGCCCCATGACGACATTCTGCGTTACGGTCTGCAGAACACCGCCAGCCGCATTACCGGGTTTCACGCCGATCGCACCGCCGAATTCGCCGCCACAGCGTTGCTTAACACCGGTCTGGAAGGCTGGCTCAAGGAAAACATGAAAGGTCAGAAGGGCAACCTGCTGGTGCACACCAAAGCGGTGGTCGTCGACTTCACCAGCGACAGGCCGACGATTATCAGCGGCAGCCACAACCTCAGCACTTCGGCCAGTAACGGCAATGATGAAAACTACCTGATCATTCGCGGCGACACCGATCTGGCTGATCGCTATGGTCTGGAATTGCTGCGGTTTTATGAGCATTACCGCTTCCGCTATTTCGCGAAAAAACTCGAGCTGAAGCAGGTGAGTCCGTTGGCGCTGGATGACAGCTGGACCAACGATTACTACGTGGCGGGGGATTTGCGGCAATTGTCGCGGTTGCGCTTTGCCGGACGATGACAGCCACTGTAGGAGCTGCCGAAGGCTGCGATCTTTTGACTTTGTTTTTTAAGGTCAAGATCAAAAGATCGCAGCCTGCGGCAGCTCCTACAGGGGGGGCAGTGGTCGTTGATACAGATTTTGAAATGATTTCGCTCTGTAGGAATTGTCGTCAGAGCCTGTACGCTCCAAGGCCATTTTTCATTCAGGATTTGCATGAACACCCTCTTGGAGCCTCCCAGTCGTACCTTCTCCTCGCGCCATGGCGCGGTCTTGACGCACTCGCAGCATCCGGTTTTCCGCCTCCCGACTATCGTTGACAACGCGGCCTCAGAGCCTTCGCGTTGCACTTTGCCGTGCCCGGCAGCCTGAATTCACTGAAGAGAGATCGAGACATTTTATGGAATGGTTAGCGGATCCCACGGCCTGGTTAGGCTTGTTGACTTTGATCGTGCTGGAGCTGGTGCTGGGTATCGACAACCTGGTGTTTATCGCGATCCTGGCGGACAAACTGCCGCCGCATCAGCGCGATCGTGCGCGGATCATCGGCCTGTCGTTGGCGCTGATCATGCGTCTGGGCCTGTTGGCGAGCATTTCCTGGCTGGTCACCCTCACGCAGCCGTTGTTCGAAGTGTTCGGCAAGAGCTTTTCCGGCCGTGACCTGATCATGCTGTTCGGTGGTGTGTTCCTGCTGTTCAAAGCCACCATGGAGCTGCACGAACGGCTTGAAGGCCACGTCGGCCAGCGCTCGACCAACGCGGCTTACGCATTGTTCTGGCCGATCGTGGCGCAGATCGTGGTGCTCGATGCGGTGTTCTCGCTGGACGCGGTCATTACCGCCGTCGGCATGGTTGATGAACTGGCGGTGATGATGATCGCGGTGATCATTTCCATCGGTTTGATGATCGTTGCGAGCAAGCCGCTGACCCGCTTCGTCAATGCGCACCCGACGGTGATCATGCTGTGTCTGGGCTTTCTGATGATGATCGGTTTCGCCCTTACGGCCGAAGGCCTGGGCTTCCACATCCCGAAAGGCTATCTGTACGCGGCCATTGGCTTCTCGATCCTGATCGAGGTGTTCAACCAGATCGCCCGGGCCCGCCGCAAACGCTCGATGCAAGGCCTGCGCCCCCTACGTGAGCGCACGGCCCATGCTGTGATGCGCTTGCTGGGCGGGCGCAAGCTGGAAGTGGAGGAGGTCGGCGAGGAAATCTCCGACCTGCTGGATGACGGCGAAGCCCCGAGTGCAGAACTGTTCGACCGTCGCGAGCGGGTGATGATCAGTGGTGTGCTGCAACTGGCCGAACGCCCGATTCGTAATCTGATGACCGTACGCGCGGACGTCGACACCATCGATCTGGCTGACGACGCCGAGACGATTCGCACAAAATTGATGCACTCGTCGTATTCACGTCTGCCGCTGATTCGCAACGGTGCTGTGGATGAACCGTTGGGCTTCGTGCACAAGAAGGAATTGCTCAAGGAGTACCTGAGCGGCATTGAGCCGAACCTGGAACATCTGGCGCGCAAGACCATCAACTTGCTCGACAGCTATTCGATCCTCAATGCGCTGGAGCAGATGCGCGCAGCGTCGACCCACATTGCTTTTGTGGTCAACGAGTTTGGCGACTTCGTCGGCGTGTTGACCATGACCGACATCCTCGAATCGATTGCCGGCGAACTGCCCGATGCCAGCGAAATAGAAGGCCCGGACGTGATCGAGGAGCAGGGCGGTTTTGTCGTCAGCGGCGCGTTGAACTTGACTCGCGTTCGCCAGCGCACCGGGTTTGGCGCCGAACCGACCGAGGACTATCAGACCTTGGCCGGGCTGGTGATGAGCCTGCTGGATCGCTTGCCGATGATCGGCGATCGGCTGCAGTACGCAGGCTGGCAAATGACCGTCAAAGCCGTTGAGGAACGACGGGTGACGCAGGTGTTGCTGGTGCGCGATTCTGCGTAAGGCAGCAGCCTTGCGCTGACGGTGCCGGTCCCTGCGCGGGCAAGCCCGCTCCCACAGTGCACGCGTCGTACACGAAATGTGTGAACAGCGTTGACCCCTGTGGGAGCGGGCTTGCCCGCGAAAGCGATGTGTCAGACGCCGTAACGATTACGGGAAATGCACTGCCTCAAATCACCCGCCGATGCGCACGCGTGATTGTGCAGAGCCTGCTCAATGTGCGGCGCAACCACGGCAGGTCATGTCGTGGTTTCTGCTGCACCACCGGTGCCCTGGTCCTGCCAATATGCCGGGCAAAGTCCGCCGCCAGTGTTTCCTCTGTGCCGATGCCCTTGAGCTTCTTCAGCAACTTGCCGTTCTTGTAGAACAGCACCGTCGGCGTGCCGGTCACCAACGGATGGCGCGGCGACTCACGGGTGTTAAGCATGTAGATATTGGCGCGATGCCGGTACGGCTCGGCAATCTGACGAAAAATCGGCCCGGCGAACTCGCAGGCAGGACAGTGTTCATTGGCGAAGTAAAGGATCACCGGGCGCCAGGTTTTCAGGGCTTTGCGGTAGACCGGAGCCAGATTGGAAATGGTATTGGCAGAACTCATTGAAAACTCCTTTTTCAACGACCTCGAAGGTTCAATGACGTTAAAGGAGGGTGCAGAACCGGTCTACTGTCAGAAATTACAGGTGGCCCGTGGAGTCGCGAGATTTTTCCCACTTTTATGGAGGACCGTCCTGACACGAAGCCCGGAAATGTGGAGTGACGGGAAGTGATACCTTTTTCACTCATCCGAAAACGGAGGTGGGACTTATATCGTTCTTTATGTCGTAGCGAGAATTTCTGAATTGAAACGAAATCCCATTGCCACCGTCGCCGCTAGTGACAGTAAAACTGTCGTAGTCCTTCATCGGATCGAGCCCGTTTTCAATTGCGCGTCTGAAAAGGAGTATGAAGCGATAATGGACAAACTAGAGGATCAGAAGCTGATCGCGTTGTGTGAGGAGCGAGAAAATGATCCCTTTTTTAAAGTCTCGCTAGATGACCTATGAGACAAATCCGAACTTCAATCGCATTGCACCGAATCTGCTCATCCGTGATCCATCTGGGAACCGGCTACTCGCTATTTGTAGCCTAAGGTAGCGCAGCCCATCAGTACCCGCACTCGGCTCCATTTTTCGCGTTTCCCGCATCTCTTTGATTTCAAAAACATTTCAATCCTATAAAGATTCCCCGCCATTCCTATGGCACACTTTCTGCTGTCTATTCCGTAGTAACAAACCGTGTTCCGGTATAGCGGAATAAACATCATCCTGGAGTGCTTGCCATGCATCGCCGTCCTTCGTTGTTTAAAGCGTGTGTTTTTGTTCTTGCGGCTTCGTCCGCTGTCATGGGCATGGCCCAGGCAGCCGACAGCAAACTCGACAGTGTTCTGGCCCGGGGCAAGCTGATTGTCGGCACCGGCAGCACCAATGCGCCGTGGCACTTTCAGGGTGCGGACGGCAAGTTGCAGGGCTTTGATATCGACATCGCCAGGATGGTGGCCAAGGGGTTGTTCAATGACCCAAGCAAAGTCGAGTTCGTCGTGCAGTCGTCCGATGCGCGGATTCCCAATCTGCTGACCGACAAGGTCGACATGAGCTGCCAGTTCATCACCGTCACCGCCAGCCGTGCGCAGCAAGTGGCGTTCACCCTGCCGTACTACCGCGAAGGTGTCGGCCTGCTGCTGCCGGCCAACAGCAAATACAAGGAAATCGAGGACCTGCAGGCGGCCGGTGACAGCGTCACGGTGGCCGTGCTGCAAAACGTCTACGCCGAAGAACTGGTGCACCAGGCGCTGCCCAAGGCCAAGGTCGATCAGTACGACAGCGTTGATCTGATGTATCAGGCGGTGAACTCCGGCCGCGCCGATGCCGCGGCTACCGATCAGTCGTCGGTCAAATACCTGATGGTGCAGAACCCTGGCCGCTACCGCAGCCCGACCTACGCGTGGAGCCCGCAGACCTACGCCTGCGCAGTCAAACGCGGCGATCAGGATTGGCTGAACTTCGTCAACACCACTCTGCATGAAGCCATGACCGGCGTTGAGTTCCCGACTTACGCGGCATCCTTCAAGCAATGGTTCGGTGTCGACCTGCCGTCGCCGGCGATCGGTTTCCCTGTCGAATTCAAATGATCCCGTGAGAGTGGGGCGATACAAATCGCCCCGCTCAAGGTACTGCTGACCATGAACTATCAGTTGAACTTTGCTGCCGTGTGGCGCGATTTCGACACCTTGCTGGCGGGGCTCGGTCTGGGTCTTGAACTGGCGTTGGTGTCGATCGCCATCGGCTGCGTGATCGGCCTGCTGATGGCGTTTGCCTTGCTCTCGAAGCATCGCGCCTTGCGGGTGCTGGCCTCGGTGTACGTCACGGTGGTGCGGAATACGCCGATCCTGGTGTTGATTCTGTTGATCTACTTTGCCTTGCCGAGCCTGGGGATCCGTCTGGACAAGATCCCGTCGTTCATCATCACGTTGTCGCTGTATGCCGGTGCCTATCTGACCGAGGTGTTCCGTGGCGGTTTGCTGAGCATCCCCAAAGGCCAGCGCGAAGCGGGGCTGGCAATCGGTCTCGGTGAGTGGCAGGTCAAGGCTTACGTGACCGTGCCGGTCATGCTGCGCAACGTGTTGCCGGCGCTGTCGAACAACTTCATTTCGCTGTTCAAGGACACCTCGCTGGCCGCCGCGATTGCAGTGCCGGAGCTGACCTATTACGCGCGCAAGATCAACGTCGAAAGCTACCGGGTGATCGAAACCTGGCTGGTGACCACGGCGTTGTATGTCGCGGCCTGTTACCTCATTGCCATGCTGCTGCGTTACCTCGAGCAGCGTCTGGCAATCCGCCGATAGGAGGCTGCGATGTACGAATCCCCCAGTTGGTTGCATGAGTTGTGGGTCGCTCGCGAGACCTTGTTGCAAGGGTTTCTGACCAGTGTGCAGGTGTCGGCGCTGGCGATTCTGTTTGGCACGCTGCTCGGCGTCGTCGCCGGTCTGGTGCTGACTTACGGCAAGTTCTGGATGCGCGCGCCGTTCCGTTTTTACGTTGACCTGATTCGCGGCACGCCGGTGTTTGTGTTGGTGCTGGCCTGCTTCTACATGGCGCCGGCGCTCGGTTGGCAGATCAGCGCGTTTCAGGCCGGTGCGCTGGGCCTCACGCTGTTTTGCGGCTCGCACGTTGCCGAGATCGTGCGCGGTGCCTTGCAGGCCTTGCCGCGTGGGCAGATGGAAGCGAGCAAAGCGATTGGCCTGACGTTCTATCAGTCCCTCGGTTATGTGTTGCTGCCACAAGCGCTGCGGCAGATCCTGCCGACCTGGGTCAACTCGTCCACCGAAATCGTCAAGGCTTCGACCTTGCTCTCGGTGATCGGCGTCGCCGAATTGCTGCTCAGCACCCAACAGATCATCGCCCGGACCTTCATGACTCTGGAGTTCTACCTGTTCGCCGGTTTTCTGTTCTTCGTCATCAACTACGGCATCGAATTACTCGGCCGGCACATTGAAAAGCGGGTGGCCCTGCCATGACTCAAGCTCAAGTTTCCAACGTTTCAAATGGCCAGCCGCTGCTGGACATCCGTGGCCTGCACAAGCAGTACGGTGCGGTCGAAGTGCTCAAAGGCGTCGACTTGAGCATGCAGCGCGGCAACGTCGTGACGCTGATCGGCTCCAGCGGTTCGGGCAAGACCACCTTGCTGCGCTGCGTGAACATGCTCGAAGAGTTCCAGGGTGGGCAGATCCTGCTCGACGGCGAGTCCATCGGCTATGACGAGGTCGGCGGTAAACGTGTGCGTCACGCGGAAAAAGTCATCGCCCGCCATCGTGCGATGACCGGCATGGCCTTTCAGCAATTCAATCTGTTCCCGCATCTGACAGCCTTGCAGAACGTTACCCTCGGTCTGCTCAAGGTGAAGAAGATGCACAAGGACCAAGCCGTCGCGCTGGCCGAGAAATGGCTGGAGCGGGTCGGCCTGCTGGAGCGGCGCAATCACTTTCCCGGGCAGTTGTCCGGCGGTCAGCAACAGCGCGTGGCGATTGCCCGGGCGATTGCGATGAACCCGAGCCTGATGCTGTTCGACGAAGTCACCTCGGCCCTTGACCCGGAGCTGGTCGGTGAAGTGCTGAACGTGATCAAGGGGCTGGCCGAAGACGGCATGACCATGCTGCTGGTGACCCACGAAATGCGTTTCGCCTTCGAGGTCTCGGACAAGATTGTTTTCATGAATCAGGGGCGGATCGAAGAGCAGGGGCCTCCCAAGGAGCTGTTCGAACGCCCGCAATCACCGCGTCTGGCTGAGTTTCTCAAGAGCACGCGGTTCTAATTTTGCTTTGTAATCAGGAGAAGTACCCATGAGCATTACTCGATACGGCACCGGCAGCACGGCCGCTGGCGGTCAGCCACGTCCCTTCGCGCGCGCCGTTGAAGCGGACGGCTGGCTGCACGTGTCCGGCCAGGTGCCGGCAGTGGATGGCGAGATCATCGTTGGCGGCATCGTCGAGCAGACCCACCAGACCATGAAGAACCTGATCGCGATTCTCGAAGAGGCCGGTTATGGCCTGGAGGATGTGGTGCGGGCCGGAGTGTGGCTGGACGATCCCCGGGACTTCAGCAGTTTCAACAAGGTTTTCGGCGAGTACTTCAAACCTGAACACGCCCCGGCGCGGGCCTGTGTGCAGGCGAGCATGATGGTCGATTGCAAGGTCGAGATCGATTGCATCGCGTACAAGAAAAAGGCCTGATTGTCGTCGGCTCTTGTAGGAGCTGCCGAAGGCTGCGATCTTTTGGCAATTTTGGATGCACCACGAAGGCAAGATCAAAAGATCGCAGCCTGCGGCAGCTCCTACAGAGGCATTTTGAGTGAGTACTGACATGACCGAAGACACCATCAAACGCCGGGCCCGTGGTCTGGACCGGGCGTTCGATATCCTCGATTTCCTCAAGGAGATCGGCCAGCCGCTGCGTCCGAATGACATCGCCAACGGTATCGGCAGCCCGAAATCCACGGTCTACGAACTGGTCGCGTCGCTGCTGGAGCGACGGATTCTGGAGCCGGTGGGCAAGGACGGTCACGTCTATCTCGGTCGCCAGTTGTACTTCCTCGGGCAGGCGCATCTGCGCCATTTCGACCTCAGCCGCGAGGCCGATCATGCCTTGCAGGACATCGTCAGCCAGACCCGGGAAACCGCGCAGATGTGCCTGCTCAACGGGCGCAAATACACGGTGGCATTGATGAAGGAGGGCGAGCGGCATTTCCGCATTTCGTCCGACATCGGCGAAAACGCGCCGATCCCGTGGACTGCATCCGGACGCCTGCTGCTGGCGCATTTGAGCGACCAGCAGATCATCGACCTGATCGACGAGGACGACTACATCCTGCCCGACGGCGAACGCCTGCCGCTGGAGCGCTTTCTGGCGGAAATTCGGCAGGCCGGGATCGACGGTTTCTTCTCCTTCGACAGCGTGGCCGACACCTTCACCCATTGCTTCGCCGCGCCGGTCAAAGACCCCAATGGTGTGGCCATCTGCACCCTGTGCATCGTCGCCCCACGGGCCGATGCGAAAAACAATTACGACGACTATCGCCGGGTGCTGATCGAGAGCGCCAACAGCCTCGCCCGGCGTATCAACGAATAACCGCGGCTGCCTGCGGCCGCGACTGAATGCGAGGAGTTTGACCATGACGACTGCCATCAATACCGCTGTGGAAAAGGGCGCCGCTGCCATTGGCGCGCACCTTGTGCGTGACGTCAGCCTGCCGGCGCTGGTGCTGCACCGCGAGGCGCTGGAGCACAACATTCGCTGGATGCAGACGTTCGTCAGCGACAGCGGCGCCGAACTCGCGCCCCACGGTAAAACCAGCATGACCCCGGCGCTGTTCCAGCGTCAGCTCGACGCCGGCGCGTGGGGCATCACCCTCGCCAGCGCCACCCAGACCCGCGCGGCGTATGCCCACGGCGTGCGGCGGGTGTTGATGGCCAACCAACTGGTCGGCACGCCGAACATGGCGCTGATTGCCGATCTGCTGGCAGACCCGGATTTCGATTTCTACTGCATGGTCGATCACCCGGACAACGTCGCCGATCTGGGCGCCTACTTCGCTTCGCGCGGCGTGAAGTTGAACGTGATGATCGAGTACGGCGTGGTCGGTGGCCGCTGCGGTTGCCGCAGCGAACAGGAAGTCATCGAACTGGCCCGGGCGATCAACGCGCAACCGGCGCTGGCCCTGACCGGCATCGAAGGTTACGAAGGGGTGATCCACGGCGATCACGCGGTCAGCGGCATTCGCGAATTTGCTGCGTCACTGGTGCGCCTGGCGGTGCAGTTGCAGGACAGCGGCGCGTTTGCCATTGCCAAGCCGATCATCACCGCCTCGGGTTCGGCGTGGTACGACCTGATCGCCGAGTCGTTCGAAGCGCAGAATGCGGGCGGCCGCTTCCTCAGCGTGCTGCGCCCGGGCAGTTACGTGGCGCATGACCACGGTATCTACAAGGAAGCGCAATGCTGCGTGCTGGATCGTCGCAGCGATCTGCACGAAGGCCTGCGTCCGGCGCTGGAAGTCTGGGCCCACGTGCAATCGCTGCCGGAACCGGGTTTCGCGGTGATCGCCCTCGGCAAGCGCGACGTGGCATTCGATGCCGGTTTGCCGGTGCCGTTGCTGCGTTACAAGGCCGGCGTTGTGCCGGCGGTCGGCGACGATGTCGGCGCGTGCAAGGTGACGGCGGTGATGGACCAGCATGCGTTCATGAGCGTGGCGCCGGGGGTTGAGTTGCGGGTCGGCGATATCATTTCCTTCGGCACCTCGCACCCGTGTCTGACCTTCGACAAGTGGCGGGTGGGGTTGCTGGTGGATGAGCAGTTGGCGGTGGTCGAGAACATGGAGACTTGTTTCTAAGGCTTGAGACCGAGTCGCGCCATTCGCGAGCAGGCTCGCTCCCACAGGGGAACGCATTCCAAATTGTGGGAGCGAGCCTGCTCGCGAAGGCGCCAGTCCAGACATCCGCGAATCCAGAGACAGCACAAAATGACCAGCCTCAGCCCCCTGGGCCCGAACACCCCGCGCATCGCCCTGATCGGCGAATGCATGATTGAACTCCAGCACCGCGCCGACGGCAGCCTGCAGCAAAGCTTCGGCGGCGATACCTTGAACACGGCGGTGTACCTGTCCCGCGCCCTCGGCGACAACGCTCAGGTCGATTACGTCACTGCGCTGGGCGATGACAGCTTCAGCGATGCCATGTGCCAGAGCTGGGCCGATGAAGGCATTGGCCTCGACATGGTGCAGCGTCTGCCCGGTCGTTTGCCGGGCCTGTACTGCATTCAGACCGACGCCAACGGCGAGCGACGTTTCCTCTACTGGCGCAATGAAGCGGCGGTGCGCGATTGCTTTACCACTCCGGCGGCGGAGCCGATTCTTGCAGCGCTGCCGGATTACGACGTGCTGTATTTCAGCGGTATCACCCTCGCGGTGCTTGGCGCCAAGGGCCGTGAGCGTTTGATCCAGACCCTGATCGAAGCCCGGCAGCGCGATGCGCGGATCGTCTTCGACAACAACTATCGGCCACGTTTGTGGGCGTCACAGGAAGAGGCGCGGGCGGCCTATCGCAGTGTGTTGCCGCATGTCGATCTGGCATTGCTGACCGTCGATGACGAGCAGGCACTGTTCCATTTTGCCGATTGCGATGCGGTGTTCGAGGCGTACGCGCAGATCGGTACGCCGGAAGTGGTGCTCAAGCGGGGTGCCGAGGCGTGCCTGATTCGTTGTGATGGCGAGGCGTTTGAAGTGCCGGCGCAGAAGGTCGAGAAGGTGGTGGACACGACGGCGGCGGGGGATTCGTTCAGTGCGGCGTATCTGGCCAGGCGGTTGTCGGGTGGCAGTCCGGTGGAAGCGGCGCAGGCTGGGCATTTACTGGCGAGTCGGGTCATCCAGTTCCCGGGAGCGTTAATCTCTAAGGACTGACAACTATCCCTGTAGGAGCTGNTTTGCTTTTTTAAGATCAAAAGATCGCAGCCTTCGGCAGCTCCTACAGGGAAACAGGGCAATCAGGTCGATCAGGTCAATCGCGGAAAAACACCTGCACCAGGTGATAGCCAAACTTGCTCTTGATCGGCCCATGCACCGTGCGCAACGGTTTCTTGAAGATCACTGCATCAATTGCGCCGACCATCTGGCCCGGCCGCACTTCACCCAGATCGCCGCCGCGCTTGCCGGACGGGCAGGTCGAGTATTTCTTCGCCAGCACATCGAACGCTTCGCCCTTGGCAATGCGTTGTTTGAGCTGTTCGGCCTCTTCGGCGGTTTTCACCAGAATGTGGCGGGCTTGGGCTTTCATCGTGCGATACCTGTAACGGGGTGACGGCGGGGCGCGGGATTATGCCTCAAGTGACGGCGTTTGGTTGATCATCTCGCGTATCTTGTTCGCCAGCACTTCAATCGAAAACGGCTTGGCCACCATGTCCATGCCATCCTCCAGAAAGCCCTGACGCTCGGCGGCTTTCTGCGCATAACCGGTCATGAACAGCACCTTCAGTCCCGGGCGGTGCTGGCGGGCGATTTCCGCCAGTTGCCGGCCGTTCATCCCCGGCAGGCCGACGTCGGTCACCAGCAGATCCACACGTAGCTCCGATTCCAGTAGCGGCAGGGCGGCGCTGGCGTCGGCCGCTTCGTGGGCGAGGTAACCCAGCTCCTTGAGCAGGTCGAGCACCAGCATGCGCACCGCCGGGTCATCTTCGACCACGACCACGGTTTCGCCGCAAGTGGCCGTCGGCGCTGCACTGAGGGTTTCCACGACTGGCCGTTCGGGCTCCAGCAGGTTCAGGCGCGGCAAGTACAGGCGCACACAGGTGCCCTGGTTCGGCAGGCTGTCGAGGCTGACATGGCCACCCGATTGCTGGGCGAAGCCATAAATCATCGACAGCCCGAGACCCGTGCCCTGACCAATCGGTTTGGTGGTGAAGAACGGATCGAAGGCCTTGGCGCGCACTGATGGCGTCATGCCGGTGCCGTTGTCGCTGACCGCCAGCATCAGGTAGTCGCCGGCCTTGACCGGTTCGAGGGTGGTGATGTCGTTGCCGTCGAGATAGACGTTGGCGGTTTCGATCAGCAGTTCGCCACCGTCGGGCATGGCGTCGCGGGCGTTGATCACCAGGTTGAGCAGGGCGTTTTCCAGTTGGCTGACGTCGGTGCTGATCGGCCACACATCGTCGGCCAGGCGCAGCGTGAGTTCGATCGGGTCGCCCTTGGTGCGGCGGATCAAATCTTCCAGCGAATGAATCAGTTCGTTGACGTTGAGGGTCTTGCGGTCCAGCGACTGCCGACGGGAGAACGCCAGCAGGCGATGAGTCAGCGCCGCTGCACGGTTGGCCGACGACACCGCCGCTTCGGTGAAACGCCCGATTTCCTCGGCGCGACCGTCGGCGATGTAGCGTTGCATCAGGTCGAGGCTGCCGATGATCCCGGTGAGCATGTTATTGAAGTCGTGGGCGATACCGCCGGTGAGCTGGCCGACCGCTTCCATTTTCTGCGCATGGCGCAACGCATCTTCGGCGCGCTCGCGTTCGAACATCTCGTTCTGCAGGCGCTGATTGGCCTGGGCCAGTTGTTCGGTACGGGCGCTGACCCGTTCCTCAAGGGTTTCATTGAGGTTGCGCAGCGCTTCTTCGGTCTTTTTCCGTTCACTCTCGTCGATCACGAAAATATAGAAACCGTTGACTGAGCCATCGGCGCCGTGGCGCGGCAGGTAGTTCATCAGCGCATGACGGCTGCTGCCGTCACGGTGCGGGGTGTACAGGCTGAACGAGCAGGGACGCCCGGCCAGCGCCTCGGCGATGTACGGCGCGCGCAGGAAGTAGGCTTCTTCGCCGATCACTTCGCGAATGGTGCGGCCATACAATTCCTGAGGCGTGAGGCCGTACCAGTCCAGATACGCGGCGTTGTTCAAGCGGAAGCGCTCTTCGTGGTCGACGTAACTGATGAGGATCGGCATCGCGTTGATGATCAGCTGCAATTCGGTCTGGCTCTGACGCAGCGCCTGCTCGGTGTGCTTGCGCTCGGTCAGGTCCAGCGCGGCGCCGAGGAAACGCACGGGTCGCCCGTGGTGGTCCTTGTAACAGCGGCCACGGGCAAACACCCAGCGCAGTTCGCCGTCGGCTTTGAGCAGCCTGTATTCCTCGGCGTATTCGGTACCGTGGGTGATGCAATGCTTGATGCTGCGGGCGATCAACGCGCGGTCTTCGGGGTGCACCCCTTGCAGGTAATCGCTGATCGGCAGCTGACTGGCCAGCGCCGGATCGATGCCGTGCAGTTGGGCGAAGTGGGCATCGGCGATGAAGCGGTCTTCACCGATGTCCCAGTCCCAGGTGCCGACTGCATCGGTAGCGGCCAGCGCCAGTTGCAGGCGCTCCTCGGTGTCGCGCTGGGCCTTGAGGCTTTCTTCGGAACGACGTTGCAGTTCAAGGGCGATGCGCCGGCGCTCGTTGGTTTCGATGGCTGTGACCAGAATTCCGGCCACTTGCGCATCTTCATCGCGGATGGGGCTGTAAGTCAGGTCCAGCCAGAAGTCGGACTCCTTGCCTTCGCGTTGCAGGGTAAATCGCCGTTCGCTGTAGGTGCGCACCTGGCCTTGTAGGACGGCTCGATAAATCGGGTCAGTAAAGTCCTGAAGTTCTGGCCATATCAGGTGCGCTGGCTGTCCGAAAGCGTGCGGATGCTTGCTGCCGGCGAGCATCGCGAAGCCGTTGTTGTAGATCTGCGTGAGCTGCGGCCCCCACAACAGCAGCATCGGCATCGGCGAGTGAATCACTATATCCACCGCGGTGCGCAGGCTTTGCGGCCAGGTGCCGGCGGCGCCCAGCGGAGTGCGGGCCCAGTCGATACGGGCGATCAGGGCTTGGGCGTCATCGGGGGTGGGTGCTGCGTTCATCACATCTATCCTGAGCGTCGGTCAGTGCGTTGGCATCTACTATTCTTGCACTTGCGGTAGACGCTGTATGACCCGTTACGTCACGACAGCGGGTCATTTCTGTTCATTGAATGCTTCGCGGGTGCTTATTGCCATGGAAATCGATGCACTGTTGCTCCGTCTGTCGAGCCAGCACGGCTCTGACCTGTTCCTGTCCACGGGAGCGCCACCCAGTGCGCGCATCGATGGCGTGCTGACGCCGTTCAGCGAGCGGCCATTCAAACCCGGTGAGGTCGAGGCCATCGCCAACTCCCTGATGGACGCCGAGCAGCGGCGTGAGTTCGATCGGGAACTGGAAATGAACCTGGCAATTTCCCGCACCGGTGTCGGACGTTTTCGCCTGAACATCTTCAAGCAACGCAACGATGTGTCAATCGTGATCCGCAACGTCAAACTCGATATCCCGCGCTTCGAAGACCTCAAACTGCCGCCGGTGCTGCTGGATACGGTGATGCTCAAACAAGGGCTGATCCTGTTCGTTGGCGCCACCGACTCCGGCAAGTCGACCACGCTGGCCGCACTGATCGACCATCGCAATCGCCACAGCAGCGGGCACATCATCACCATTGAAGACCCGGTGGAGTATATCCATCGACACAAGCGCTCGATCATCAATCAACGCGAAGTCGGCGTCGATACCCGCAGTTTCCATGCGGCGCTGAAAAACACCCTGCGCCAGGCCCCGGACGTGGTGCTGATCGGTGAAATCCGTGACCGCGAAACCATGGAACATGCGCTGACGTTCGCCGATACCGGGCATCTGGTGCTGTCGACGCTGCATGCGCACAACGCCAATCAGGCGCTGGACCGCATCGTCAATCTGTTCCCCGAAGAGCGCCGCCCGCAGTTGCTGCATGCGCTGGGCAACAATCTCAAGGCGTTCGTCTCGCAACGGCTGGTGCGCACGTTGGACGGTCAGCGCCGCGCGGCGGTCGAGGTGATGCTCGGCACGCCGACCATTGCCGACCTGATCCGCCGCAACGAATTGGGCGAACTCAAAGGCATCATGGAGAAGTCCGGCGAGGTCGGCATGCAGACCTTCGACGGGGCGCTGTATGCGCTGGTGGTGGAGGGCGTGATCAGTGAAGACGAAGCGCTCAAGCATGCCGATTCGCAAAATAATCTGCGCCTGCGTTTGAAACTGCATGCCGAAGCGGGCCCGGCGCCCGCGCCTTCATCATCAGGCGATTGGGGCTTGATGGATTAACACCTCACCCCTGTGGGAGCGTTTAGTCCGACAGCTCCGGGCGATTGCGAAACTGCTCCAGCGCTTCAGGATTGGCCAGCGCATCAGTATTCTTCACCGGTTCGCCATGCACCACATTGCGCACGGCAAGTTCGACCACTTTGCCACTGATGGTGCGCGGAATATCGCTCACAGCAACGATCTTCGCCGGCACATGGCGCGGTGTGGTGTTGGCGCGGATCACCTGGCGGATCTGCTGTTGCAGGGCGTCATCCAGCGTCACGCCATCCTGCACACGCACAAACAGCACCACGCGCACATCGTCCTGCCATTGCTGCCCGATCGCCACGCTGTCCAGCACCTGCGGGACTTTCTCGACCTGACGATAGATTTCCGCCGTACCGATGCGCACGCCGCCGGGGTTGAGCACGGCGTCGGAGCGGCCATGGATCAGCATCCCGCCGTGGGGCAATTGTTCGGCGTAATCGCCCTGGGCCCAGACGCCGGGGAACAGGCTGAAATAGGATTTGCGCAGCTTTTCGCCGTCAGGGTCGTGCCACAGACCGACGGGCATGGCCGGGAAGTGCCGGGTGCAGACCAGTTCACCTTTTTCGCCGACCACTGCAACGCCGGCGTCGTTCCACACTTCAACCGCCATGCCCAGGCTCTTGCCCATGATTTCGCCGCGGCGCACGGGCGACAGCGGATTTCCGTTGACGAAACACGAGACCACATCGGTGCCGCCGGACATCGATGCCAGGCACACGTCGCGCTTGAAGTCGCGGTAGACGAAATCGTAGCTCTGCGGCGACAGCGCGGAGCCGGTGCAGAGCAGCGTTTTGAGACTGCTCAGATCATGGCTGTGTGCAGGCTTGATGCCGCTGCTTTCCAGTGTCGCGAGAAACTTGGGGCTGGTGCCGAACACGCTGATGCGCTCGTCGTCGATCAGATCCAGCAGTCGCTCATGGCCGGGGTGAAACGGCGAGCCGTCATACAGCACCACCGCGCTGCCGACCGCGAGGGCCGAGACCAGCCAGTTCCACATCATCCAGCCGCAAGTGGTGTAGTAGAACAAGCGGTCACCGGGGCCGAGATCGACGTGCAGCCCATGCTCCTTGGCATGTTGCAGCAGCACGCCGCCGGTGCTGTGCACGATGCATTTGGGGACGCCGGTGGTGCCGCTGGAATACAGCACGTACAACGGATGATTGAACGGCACCGGGACAAACCGCGGGTCGCCGCCGGGTTGGTAGAAATCGTTCCACAACGTCACGTTGGCACGGGTGTGGAAATCCTCGGCACGGGCCTGCGCGCGAGCGTAGGGCACGATGATCAATTGCTGCAGCGATGGCAGTTGCGCGAGGATTTCGTTGACCTTGGTGGTTTGATCAATGTTTTTGCCGGCGTAACGGTAGCCTGCGCATGTGATCAACACTTTGGGTTCGATCTGGCCGAAACGGTCGATCACGCCGTGGGTGCCGAAGTCTGGCGACGAGCACGACCAGATCGCCCCGAGGCTGGTGGTCGCGAGCATCGCTACCAGGGTCTGCCAGGTGTTGGGCATGCACGCGGCCACCCGGTCGCCGAGGCCAACACCGGCGGCTTGCAGGCTGGCCTGAAAACCGGCGACGTGTTCGGCCAGTTCGGCCCAGGTCAATTGCTCGCGCTGACCGTTTTCCGCCACGGCGATCACCGCGACCGCATCGTCACGACGGCGCAACAGGTGTTCGGCAAAGTTCAGGGTCGCGCCGGGAAACCATTCGGCACTGGGCATCTGCGGGCCTTCACGCAGGATAGCGTCGGGTTGGGTGTGAAAGCGGATATCGAAGAAGTCGACGATCGCCTGCCAGAACGCTTCGCGCTGATCCACGCTCCAGCGGTGCAGGTCGGTGTAGCTGCTCAGTGCCAGGCCATGACGCTGATTGATATCGCGGCGGAACTGATCCATGCGCGATTGGGCGATACGCTCGGCATCGGGTTGCCAGAGGAGGTCGGACATTGGTTTGCCTCTTGTTTTGTTGTTCAAGCACACAGGTCAGCGTGCAGCACTTAATTCTGTGGCGAGGGAGCTTGCTCCCGATCGGCTGCGCAGCAGTCGTAAATTCTCGGGGGCGGCTTCGCCACCCAGCGGGAGCAAGCTCCCTCGCCACAGGCGGCTTGCGTCGTTTACTGCGCCAACCACCCCCCATCAATATTCCACGCAGCTCCCCGCACCTGGCTGCCAGCCTCGCTGCACAGAAACAACACCAGTTCCCCCAGATGCTGCGGTGTGACGAACTCCAGCGACGGCTGTTTCTCCGCCAGCAAATCATGCTGCGCCTGCTGCGGATCGACCCCTTTGGCAGCGCGATCATCGATCTGCTTCTGCACCAGCGGCGTCAACACCCAGCCGGGGCAGATCGCGTTGCAGGTGACGTTGCTGGTGGCTGTCTCGAGGCCAACCACTTTGGTCAAACCAATCACCCCATGCTTGGCCGCCACATACGCAGCCTTGCCGGTCGAGCCGACCTGACCGTGTACCGAGGCAATGTTGACGATCCGCCCCCAACCCTTGGTGCGCATGCCCGGCAGGCTGAGGCGGGTGCTGTGAAACACCGAGGACAAGTTGATCGCGATGATTGAATCCCAGCGCTCCACCGGAAACTCCTCCACGGCCGCCACGTGCTGAATCCCGGCGTTGTTGACCAGAATGTCGACGCCGCCGAATTCGCGTTCGGCGTAAGCGATCATGTCGGCAATCTGCGCCGGATCGCTGACGTCCGCCGGGTGGTGACCGACCTTGCCGCCGAACTGGCCGACCTCGGCGATCACGCTCGACGCATCACCGAAACCGTTGAGAATCAGGTTGGCGCCGGCCTTGGCCAGGCTCAGGGCGATGCCCAGACCGATGCCGCTGGTGGAACCGGTAACCAGTGCAGTCTTGCCCGAAAGAGTCGTCATGAATACCTCACACAATGCCAGTGGCGTAGAAAGTACCGATCACTACGAAGACCGCCAGGGTCTTGATCAGCGTAATACAGAAAATGTCTTTGTAGGCTTCGCGGTGGGTCAGGCCAGTTACCGCCAGCAAGGTGATCACCGCGCCGTTGTGCGGCAGGGTGTCCATGCCGCCGCTGGCCATCGCGGCCACGCGGTGCAGCACGTCCAGCGGAATGTTCGCCGCGTGCGCCGCGGCGATGAACTGCTCGGACATCGCCGCCAGCGCAATGCTCATGCCACCCGACGCCGACCCGGTGATGCCCGCCAACAGGGTCACGGTGATGGCTTCGTTGACCAGTGGATTGGGGATTTGCTTGAGCCAGTCGGCCAGCACCAGGAACCCCGGCAACGAGGCGATTACCGCACCGAAACCGTATTCCGAGGCGGTATTCATCGCCGCCAGCAATGCGCCGCTGACCGCACTTTTGCTGCCTTCGGCGAGTTTGCTGCGGATCGCCTTGAAGCCGAACACCAGCACCATCAGGATGCCGATCAGCAATGCCGCCTGCACCGCCCAGATCGCGGTGAGCTTGGCGATTTCCGTGGTTACCGGCGTGGCCATGCCGGGCAGCGCGAGGCTGTGGGTCTTGCCGTACCACTGCGGAATCCACTGGGTGAACAGCAGGTTCATGATGCCCACCGCCAGCAGCGGTGAGAGGGCGATCCAAGGGTTCGGCAGTTTCAGGTCTTCGGCGGTTTCCGGTTCGTTACGCAGTTCGGTGCCATAGCCTTCACCGGCGCGCTGGGCCTTGTTGCGTTGGCGCTGCAGGAACAGCATTCCCGCGCAGAACACGAAAATCGTGCCGATCACGCCCAACCACGGCGCGGCCCATGCGGTGGTGTTGAAGAACGTGCTGGGAATGATGTTCTGAATCTGCGGCGTACCGGGCAGGGCGTCCATGGTGAACGAGAACGCGCCAAGGGCGATAGTCGCCGGGATCAGGCGCTTGGGGATGTTGCTCTGGCGGAACATTTCCGCGGCAAACGGATACACCGCAAACACCACCACGAACAACGACACGCCGCCGTAGGTGAGCAGGGCGCAGACCAGCACGATCACCAGCATCGCCTGACGGGTGCCGAGCAAGCGAATCGCTGCGGCCACGATCGAACGGGAGAACCCCGACAATTCGATCAACTTGCCGAACACGGCGCCGAGCAGGAACACCGGGAAATACAGTTTGATGAAACCGACCATTTTCTCCATGAACACCCCGGTGAAGGCAGGGGCGACGGCGGAAGGATCGGTGAGCAGGACAGCGCCGAGGGCGGCAATCGGGGCGAAGAGGATGACGCTGTAGCCACGGTAGGCGGCAAGCATCAGCAGCGCAAGGGCTGCCAAGGCAATGATCACACTCATGGAGTGTCTCCAGGGATTGTTATTTTTGTGGGTGTTGCGGGTGCGGGAGAGGCTTTAGCGAGATCTGTGCCAGATATTCAACCTGTTGAAATATAAGGGTTTTATCGGGTTTTGCGATCAGCTGTTCGAGGCAATATCTCGATAGTGAGACTTTTTAGAGGCGAAAAGATCGCAGCCTTCGGCAGCTTCTACGGGGTTAATACGGAAATTCCGTGTAGGAGCTGCCGAAGGCTGCGATCTTTTGATCTTGAAGTGAATATCTCGCTAGCGAGACTAAATCTCTTTATTGAGACTCGGCGATGCCCAAGGCCAGCATCTTCTTGTACAACGTCGACCGCCCCAACCCCAGCCGAGCAGCTGCCTCCGGCACCTTGCCGGCACATTGTGCAAGGGCAGACTGGATCAACTGCCGCTCAAACCGCTGCCGCGCCTGGGCAAAAGTCTCTTCCGCCAACGGCTCCAGCGTCGGCACCGATGGGCGCTCAACCGGAGTAAAGGCGCCAACGGCCGCGCGAATATCCTCCTCGGTGAGGATCAGGTCATCGCTGAGCAGCGCTGCGCGCTCCAGCACGTTGCGCAACTCGCGGATGTTGCCCGGCCACGCATGTTGCCCGAGCAGATCCAGCGCTGTACGGCTTAGCTCGTGCTGGCTGCGCAACTCTTCAAGGATCGCTTCGCTGAGCGCCGGCAGATCGTCGAGACGCTCGCGCAGCGGCGGAACCTGGATCGGCAGCACGTTAAGGCGGTAATACAGGTCGGCGCGGAACTCACCGCGCTTGATCGCCGCTTGCAGATCGGTCGACGTCGCCGCGATCACCCGCACATCGCTCTGGATCACGTCGTTGGAGCCAACCGGTTCGAATTCCTTTTCCTGCAACACCCGCAGCAGTTTGCTTTGCAGCGGCAACGGCATGTCGCCAATCTCGTCGAGAAACAGCGTCCCGCCCTGAGCAATCTGCAACTTGCCGGTACGCCCCTTGCGATCAGCGCCGGTAAACGCGCCAGGCGCAGTGCCGAAGAACTCGGCTTCCAGTAGCGCTTCGGGAATCGCCGCGCTGTTGATGCTGACGAACGCCTTGTGCGCCCGGGGCGAAGCGCTGTGAATCGCTTGAGCCAGCAACTCCTTGCCGGTGCCGGTTTCGCCGAGCAGCAACACGGGAGATTCGGTGCTGGCACTGCGGCGGGCGCGGCGTTTGACGTCGAGGCTGGCGCTGCTGGTACCGATGAAATGGGCGAAGTTGTATTTGGTCTGCCGCGCCCGCAGCAGCGAGCGGGTCGAAGCCAGTTCTTCCTGCATGCTCAGGTAGCGCTTGAGCATTGGTGACAGGCTGCGCAATTCGTCGAACAGAGCAAAACCGATGGCGCCGATCACCGCCCCGGCATCGTCGTGGATCGGCAGGCGCATGACCACCAACGGCTCTTTTGGCGTGTCCTGCATGTCCAGCAGAATGGGGCGGCCGGTACGCACCACTTCACGCAGCAGGCTGCCGGGGATCACGCTTTCGCAGGGTTTGCCGATAGCTTTTTTGGCCGACTCCAGCCCAAAACGCCGGGCATAGCGCTCGTTCATCCAGACGATGTTGGCATCGCGATCGACAATCACCGTGCCCTCGCTGGACTGCTCGATGATCTCGAACAGCGAGCGGATCGCCAGCGTGCGCACGCGTTGGTAGTCCTTGAGGCTTTCGGTGGTGTTCATGCGTGAGTTGATCCGGAGTTTGGGTTGTCTGTTCGAGCCTCTTCGCGAGCAAGCTCGCTCCCACATTTGGAATGCGGTCCTCTGTGGGAGCGAGCCTGCTCGCGAATGTTGCGACCCGGTATCAGGGCAAACGCCGATTATGCCTACCCCGGATGCGCCGCTGCCAACAGCTCTTTGGTGTAAGGATGCTGCGGTGAGTCGAACACGTCATGGCTGGCACCGCGCTCAACCACTTTGCCGTCCTTGATCACGATCATGTCATGCGCCAGCGCCCGCACCACCGCCAGGTCGTGGCTGATGAACAGGTAGGTCAGGCCGTGTTTTTCCTGAAGGTCGCGGAGCAGGGCGACCACCTGCTTCTGTACGGTGCGATCCAGTGCCGAGGTCGGCTCGTCGAGCAGGATCAGCGCCGGTTTCAGCACCAGCGCCCGGGCGATGGCGATGCGCTGGCGCTGACCGCCGGAAAACTCGTGCGGGTAGCGGTGACGGCTTTCCGGGTCGAGGCCAACTTCCTTGAGCACGCGGATCACCTGGGCATCGCACTCTTCAGCGCTGGACTGGCAATGCACCTCCAGCCCTTCGCTGATGATTTGCGCCACCGACATCCGTGGACTTAGGCTGCCGAACGGGTCCTGAAACACCACCTGCATCTGCCGACGCCACGGCCGCAACTGCTTCTGATCGAGCCCATCAAGGGCGGTGCCCTGAAAGCGAATGCTACCCTCGGAGTCGAGCAGCCGCAGAATCGCCTGGCCCAGGGTCGATTTCCCTGACCCGGATTCGCCGACAATGCCCAGGGTCTTGCCGCGCTGGATATTCAGGCTGATGCCGTCCACTGCACGCAGGTATTGCTTACGCTGGAACAGCCCGCCACCGACGATGAACTCAACCCGCAGATCATCGACTTCCAGCACGTTCTCGCGCTCGTCCCGGGGCAGGGCCTCGCCTTCCGGCTCGGCGTTGAGCAACACACAGCTGTAAGGATGCTTTGGCTCGGTAAACAGGGTTTCGCACGGTGCCTGCTCGACGATTTCACCCGCCTTCATCACGCACACCCGTTGCGCAATGCTGCGCACCAGATTGAGGTCGTGACTGATCAGCAGCAGCGACATGCCCAAGCGTTGTTGCAAGGATTTGAGCAGCAGCAGGATCTTGCGCTGCACCGTCACATCCAGCGCGGTGGTCGGCTCGTCAGCGATCAGCAGTTCCGGCTCGCAAGCCAGCGCCATGGCGATCATCACCCGTTGCCGCTGACCACCGGACAGCTGATGCGGATAGGCTTTGAGGCGCTCTTTGGGCTTCTGAATGCCGACCAGTTCCAGCAGTTCCAAAATGCGTTGTTGCGCCGCTTTACCGCCCAGGCCGCGATGCACCAGCAGCGTCTCGCCGATCTGCTTTTCGATGGTGTGCAGCGGATTTAGCGAGGTCATCGGCTCCTGGAAGATCATCGCGATCCGGTTGCCACGCAGTTCGCGCAACACCTTCGGATCGGCACCGAGCAGTTCCTGGCCGCGATAGCGAATGCTGCCAGTGGTTTGCGCATCACTTTCGGGGAGCAATTGCAGAATCGAATGTGCGGTCACCGACTTGCCCGAACCCGACTCCCCGACCAGCGCCAGACATTCACCGGGACGGATGTCCAGGCACAGGTTGCGCACCGCCGGCTGGCCATGGAAGGCGACATTGAGGTCACGGATTTCGATCAGGTTATCAGTCATGGTCACACTTCAGGATCGAGGGTCGAACGCGTCGCGTAACGCTTCGCCGATGAACACCAGTAAAGAAAGAATCAGCGCCAGGGTGAAAAACGCCGTCAGCCCGAGCCACGGTGCTTGCAGGTTCTGTTTGCCCTGACCGATCAGTTCGCCCAGCGAAGCGCTGCCGGCGGGCATGCCGAAACCGAGGAAGTCGAGGGCGGTGAGGGTGGAAATCGCTCCGGTCAGAATGAACGGCAGGTAACTCAGCGTTGCGTTCATCGCATTGGGCAGGATGTGCCGGACAATCACCTTGCGGTCGCTCAGGCCCAGGGCACGAGCGGCTTTGACGTATTCCAGGTTGCGCCCGCGCAGGAACTCGGCGCGCACCACATCCACCAGCGCCAGCCAGGAAAACAGCGCCATGATCCCCAGCAGCCACCAGAAATTCGGCTCGACGAAACCCGACAGGATAATCAGCAGGTACAACACCGGTAACCCGGTCCAGACTTCCAGCAGGCGTTGCCCGAGCAAATCGACCCAGCCGCCGTAATAGCCTTGCAGGGCGCCGGCGGCAATCCCGATCAGTGCACTGATGGCGGTCAGCATCAAGGCAAACAGGATCGACACCCGGGCACCGAAAATCACCCGCGCCAACACATCGCGCGCTTGATCGTCAGTGCCCAGCCAGTTGACCTTCGAGGGTGGGCTCGGTGCCGGTTGGTTGAGGTCGTAATTGGGCGTGTCGTCGCTGAACGGAATCGGCGGAAACAGCAGCCAGCCACCGTCCTTGCGGATCAGGTTCTGCACGTAATCACTGCGATAATCGGCCTGGAACGGCAGCTGGCCGCCAAATTCCTGCTCGGTGTAACGCTTGAACACCGGGAAGTAGAGCTGGCCCTGATAGCTGACCACCAACGGTTTGTCGTTGGCGATCAGTTCACCGCCCAGCGTTACCACGAACAGTCCGATGAACAGCCACAGCGACCACCAGCCTCGGCGGTTTTTCTTGAAGCGTGCGAAACGGCGTTGGCCCAGGGGCGAGAGCTTGAACATCAGGCGTTCCTCGCGGCGAAGTCGATACGCGGATCGACCAAGGTGTAGCACAGGTCTCCGATCAGTTTTATCAAGAGTCCGAACAGGGTGAAGATGAACAGCGAACCGAATACGACCGGGTAGTCCCGGGAAACCGCCGCTTCGTAACTCATGCGGCCGAGGCCGTCGAGGGAGAAGATCACTTCGATCAGCAGCGAGCCGGCAAAGAACACACTGATGAATGCCTGGGGGATCCCCGAGACCACCAGCAGCATCGCGTTGCGAAACACGTGACCGTAGAGCACGCGGCGCTCGCTCAGGCCTTTGGCGCGGGCGGTGACCACGTACTGGCGGGTGATTTCATTGAGGAACGAGTTCTTGGTGAGAATCGTCAGCGTGGCGAAGCCGCCAATCACCAGTGCCGTCACCGGCAACACCAGATGCCAGAAGTAATCGGCGATCTTGCCCAGGGTCGACAGCGATTCGAAGTTGTCCGAAACCAGCCCGCGCACCGGAAACCAGTTCAGCGAGGTGCCGCCGGCAAACACCACGATCAGAAACATCGCAAACAGAAACGCCGGCATCGCATAGCCGATGATGATCGCGGTGCTGCTCCAGATATCGAAGTGGCTGCCGTGATGCACGGCCTTGCGAATGCCCAGCGGGATCGACACCAGATAGGTGATCAGCGTCGCCCACAGGCCGAGGGAAATGGTCACCGGCATTTTTTCCAGAATCAGATCGGTGACGGTGGCGCCGCGGAAAAAGCTTTTGCCGAAGTCCAGCTGCGCGTAGTTCTTCAGCATCAGCCACAGGCGTTCATGCGCCGGCTTGTCGAAACCGTACTGTTTTTCGATGTCCTTGATCAGCTGCGGGTCGAGGCCACGGCTGGCACGCGAAGTGCTGCTCATGGTTTCGCTGGAACTGCCACCGACACTCGCTCCGCCGATGCCTTGCAGATGGGCGATGGCCTGTTCGACCGGGCCGCCGGGGGCCGCCTGGATGATCACGAAATTCACCAGCAGGATGATCACCAAGGTCGGAATGATCAGCAGCAGGCGCCGCAGAATGTAAGCCCACATCAGTGCGGTCCTCCGGGTCTGCCACGACCGATTTTTTCGGCGGTCATCTGCTGGTTGGTCAGCGGCGTGCTGCTGATTTCCCACCAGCTCTCGATGGCTTCGTCATTGCTGGCTTGTGTCGCCGGCATGCCGAACCGATTCCACCAGACGGTGGAGGTGCCCGGCGGGTAATAGTTGGGAATCCAGTAGTAGTTCCATTGCAACACCCGATCCAGCGCGTGGGCGTAGTGCAGCATGTCACTCTGGGTCGAGGCGCGGATCAGGCCGTTGATCAAGGTGTCGACCGCGGGATTCTTCAGCACCATGTAGTTGTTGGCGCCGGGGTCGTTGGCCGAAATCGAGCCGAAGTAGTTGAGCAATTCGCCACCAGGAGATGTGCTGACCGGGTAGCCGGTGACGATCATGTCGTAGTCGCGGCTCATCAGGCGATTGACGTATTGCGAGGAGTCAATGCGGCGGATATTCAGATCGATGCCGATCTGTTTCAGCGTGCGTTTGTAAGGCAGGAGCAGGCGATCCATGCCGTTCTGGCTGACCAGAAAGGTGAAACTCAACGGTTCGCCTTCGGCGTTGACCAGTTGGTCGCCCTCGGGTTTCCAGCCGGCCTGTTCGAGCAGTTCCAGGGCTTGCAGTTGCTTGTCGCGGATCAGCCCGCTGCCATCGGTTTTCGGCGCCTCGAAGACCTGGGTGAATACCTCGTCGGGAACCTGCCCGCGCAGCGGCTCAAGGATTTTCAGCTCCGCCGCATCCGGCAGCTCGCGGGCGGCCAGGGCGGTGTTGGAGAAATAGCTCTGCTGGCGGATGTACATGTTGCGCATCATCTGCCGGTTGCTCCACTCGAAATCCCAGAGCATCGCCAGTGCCTGACGCACCCGACGATCCTGAAACATCGGTTTCTGCAGGTTGAACACGAAGCCCTGCGCCGATTGTGGGGCCTCGGTGGCCAGGTGGGCTTTCTGCAAGCGGCCGTCACTCAGCGCCGGGCTGTCGTAACCGATCGAATAGCCGGTGGCGGAAAACTCGCGGTTGTAATCATAGGCGCCGCCGCGCAGCACCTGACGTGCGACATCGGTGTCGCCGAAATACTCGATGCTGAAGTGATCGAAGTTGTACAGGCCGCGACTGACCGGCAGGTCCTTGCCCCACCAGTCGGGGTTGCGCTCGAATGTGATGCTGCGCCCGGAGTCGACCTTGCCCACCCGATACGGGCCGCTGCCCAGCGGCGGTTCATAGCCGCCGCCACCGGCGAAGTCGCGGGTTTTCCACCAATGCTCGGGAAACACCGGCAGGGTGGCGATGTCCAGCGGCAAGGTGCGGTTCTCGTTGCTCTTGAAGTCGAAGCGCACGGTCAGCGGCGCTTCCACTTCGACACCTTTGACATCGGCGAACTGCGTGCGATAGCGCAGGCTGCCCTGGGTCATCAGCAAGTCATAGGTGTAGCGCACGTCTTCGGCTGTGATCGGCTTGCCGTCGGCGAAACGCGCCTGGGGGTTGATGAAGAAACGCAGGGACAGGCCGTCCTCCGCGCGTTCCATTTTTTGTGCCACCAGGCCATAGACGGTGTAAGGCTCGTCCATCGAACGCTGGGCCAGCGGCGAATAGAGCATGCCGTCAATCTGGGTGACGCCGATGCCCTTATCGATATAAGGCAGGATGTGATCGAAATGCCCGATCTCAATCGCCGAGCGGCGCATGGTGCCGCCCTTGGGCGCCTGCGGGTTGGTGTAGTCGAAGTGGCTGAAGCCGGCCGGGTATTTGGCCGGTTCGCCATAGACGGTCAACGCGTGTTGCGGAGTGGCGTCCACGCCGGCGGCGCCCAACAGCAGGGCCACGGCAGTGAACAGCAGAGAAGGGAAAGCCAGTCGCATTGTCAGCCTTAAGCCGGGTGATCGATAAGCGCAATTTGTACGCGAGCGGCGCGTCAGTCGCCAGCCGTAACCTGTAACCAAAACACAACGGCCCACCAGAAGGCGGGCCGTTGGGGCAGCAATCAGGCGACGGATCAGTCCTGGCGGCTGGTGACTTCGAGCAAGTGATAACCGAACTGGGTCTTCACCGGGCCTTGCACGACGTTGATCGGCGCGCTGAAGACCACGGTGTCGAATTCCTTGACCATCTGGCCAGGACCGAACGAACCCAGGTCGCCGCCCTGACGGCTGGACGGGCAGGTGGAGTTGGCCTTGGCGACTTCGGCGAAATCAGCACCGCCTTCGATCTGGGCCTTGAGTTCGTTGCACTTGTCTTCGCTGGAAACCAGGATGTGGCGGGCAGTGGCTTTAGCCATGGGGAAAATCTCCAATCTATTTCAGTAAAGTGTGGAGCCTACCGGAATCAGTAAGCGATTTCTCGGCAAAGTTCCGCTCGGCGCATTGGCGCACGTTTACAGGTGCGCAGCCCGCAAGCGTGCAGCGTGCTCGACATACAGAGCGACGGGATCCTGGCCGGTTTTTTTCACTCCGTCGGGGCGACGCAGACTGCCCAGGTGGCTGAAAGGATAGTCGGAACGGATGACCCGGCCCAGATGGGAACTGAAGCGTCCCACGAAACCATCATTTTGTCCGGTCTCTGCGACAAAATGCTCTGATAATCCCCGGCAGACGATATGCACCGGATCAAGTGCCTGCAATAAGTTGTCCTGCAGCGTGCCGCTCCAGGAATAGTAGTGAACGTCATTGACCCGCTCCGCACCCTGGCCGCCCCAGCTGGAAGGCAGACCTTGCGGGTACTTTCTGTTGAATTGCCCAACACCTGCGGTCGTCAGGGCACTGAGTGCGGCGACAGCGTTCTGCGGCAGTCCCGGTTGCCCGCTGAGCAGCGAGAGGAGGCGGGCAAACTGTGTTGCAGCGTGCTCCGCCACGTGCTCCGGCAGGCCACCCGGTATCAGGGCCAGGCGTAAGGCGTCAGCCAGTTCCGAACCGTGATTGGGGCCACTTACCGACGTGACCGAGGCGACTTTCTCTGGCGCCAGCGCAGCGGCGTAACGGCACGCCAGCGCGCCCTGGCTATGCCCGATCAGGTTGACCTTGCCGGCTCCGGTTCCTCGCAGAACGCTTTCGATCTGAAACATCAATTGCTGGCCGCGTACTTCGTTGTCATGGGTCGCAGACAGCTGCGGCACAAACACTTGGCCGCCTGCTTCCCTCAGCGCTTGCTTGACATCATGAAAAAGCTCGAAATGGCCGATACGGTCAAACCCGAACAGGCCATGGACCAATAGGATGGGGTAGCGGGTTGTCGCATTCCGTTGCATGTTTCTGCCTCTTTCTGCAGATGCTTGTCAGTGGTTGGTGCGTGCCACTGTAAAACAGGCCTGCGGGTCGGCGATGTCTGAAAGCTCCTCGGTACTGAAAGGAAACTGGAATAAAAGCGGTACGAATATTCGCTTCTGCTTGAGGGGGTAGTCGGAACATCTGGCAATCTTTTGAGCGGTATCGCTTGATTCTGCTTCGTATGCCTACGTCATGCGGTGCACTTACCCCGCCGATGGAAGGCATTGTGCTGACTTCTGGCGATGGCTGGATGGTGTTCAATGGAGTTCGTTCGACGTTGTCTTCATGGCGGCGTTTTATCCAAGGAATGGAGCTACTGAATGTCTATATACGAAGTCAATGGCGACACCTCTGTGGCGACCGCGTCAGTTACGTCTCCTGTAGCGGATGACTCCGGTGGACGCGGTTTTCTGAGTTTGAAGGTGGACGGCGAGAACTTCGAGTTCTGCTATCGACCTGCGTCTGCACCGGTACCCGCTCCAGTCTCGTCGCTGCCTGCACCGATGCTTGAGGTTATGGAGGGCGGAATGCTTGATCCCTCACTGAACCAGGCATTCGTCAGGGTTGCGCCTTACCCGAACATGGTGTGCGGCGACAAACTTGTGCTGCACTGGCAAGGGCTGGATGACGAAGGTTTGTCCTACATCCACGAAATCACTCGCACGGTCAGTGAAGGCCAGGTGGGGCAGGAACTTGTCTTTGTCGTGAAGGGATTGCACATAGCTACGCTGGAGCGTGGCTCACTGGAGGTTTTCTGGACGCTGTACAGCGTCGCGCTGCCGGAGCCGCTGTCATCCAGGCGCTTGCAGCTGGATGTGGGCGATCCGGAACCCGATCTGCTGGCGCCAATCCTTGAAGAGACGGTGGGTGGGACGCTTGATCCGGACCGTGTTCCGCAAGGGACTGGCGTGATCGTGCGACCTTACGCCCGGATGGCTGTCGGGGACCGGGTCATCCTGTCCTGGCAAGGTGATGACGGACTGCCGGTCATCAATGATGTATTGCACGTGGAACAGTTTGCTGTGGGCGAAGCGCTGTCTTTCTGGATACCCGCGCATTGCATCGCCCCACATCGCATGCACGAGGTCAGCGTCAGCTACCGGGTGGAGTCAGGCTCGGCTCAGGTAAGGCAGTCTGCAAACCTGCGCGTTCTGATCGCACCATTGATGCGAGGTGATCTCGCAGCTCCGCAGGTATTGGAGGCGCAAGATGGCGAGCTGGAGGTAGTGGATGCCGAGGATGGCATTACCGTAGTGATCGACAATGCCCAGGCTGAGGAGGGGGAGCTGGTTTACTTGAAATGTGATGGTGAGTATTTCAGTCATCGCGATGATCGGGATATCACCCGGGAAACCGCAGGTCAGCCCGTGGTATTCATTGTGCCTCACCGTTTCTGGCGAGAGCATCGGGAAACTGTGGTGCAGGTGTCGTATTCGGTGGAGCGGCTGGATGATGTCAGCCAGGCCTCTGAGGTGACCCGTATTCGGGTGCGGGCATAACCTGTGGTGAAAGCTGAACGACGATCCAGCCTTTGCGGGATTTTGACAATTCCGCAAAGGCTGTTCCGATCAACAGGCTCGAAGACGTTCGGCTGCGCTCGACAGCAACAGCTCTGTCGCATTGAACCCAAGGCAACCATCGGTCACCGACACGCCGTAACGCAGGGCAGGGCCTAAAGGCTGGCAGCCTTCGAACAGGTGGGACTCAATCATCATCCCGATCAAGGAACGATCCCCCAGCAGTCGTTGTTCGAGCACCGCATTGAACACCTCGGGCTGGCGCAGAGGATCCTTGCCGCTGTTGGCGTGACTGCAGTCAACCATGATCCGCGCCGGAATCTTCAGGCGTTTCAAGTCGGCACGGCCCCGGGCAATGCTTTCGTGATCGTAGTTCGGGCCGTGATGGCCACCACGCAGCACCATATGCGTGTCGGGATTGCCCGGGGTCTGAATGATCGCCGGGTGCCCCTGGCTGTCGACACCAAAGTGTCGATGCGGGTGGGCTGCTGAGCGCATGGCATCGACGGCTACAGAGACGCCGCCGTCAGTGCCGTTCTTGAAGCCGACGGGCATGTTCAGACCACTGGCCATTTCCCGGTGGATCTGCGATTCGGTGGTGCGTGCACCGATGGCAACCCAACTGAGCAGGTCGTCGAAGTAACCGGCAGCCATGGGCTGCAGGAGTTCGGTAGCGACAGGCAAGCCCAGGCGGATCATCTCGATCATCAATTCGCGCGACAGGGTCAGGCCGGCAGCCATGTCGTCGCTGCCATCCAGGTGCGGGTCGTAGGCCAGACCTTTCCAGCCGACGGTGGTGCGTGGTTTTTCGACGTAGGCGCGCATCACCAGCAGCATCTCGTCGCTGACTTGATGTGCGAGGCGGGAAAGCTTTTCGGCGTATTCGAGTGCGGAGCGCGGGTCATGAATCGAGCAAGGGCCGACGACGACCAGCAGGCGATGGTCTTCGCCATTGAGAATCGCGCGGACCGCCTGGCGGTGGGCTGCGACTTGCTGGGCGAGGGCATTGCTCAGGGGCAATTGCTGTTTGAGTTGCAACGAGCTGGGCAGACGCAGGGTCAGCGCTTCGTTGGCAGAATCGAGGGTGGACAGTGGCAGAGCAGAAACAGACGAGTTCATATTCAGGATTCCTGGGCTGGTGGCGGGTGCTTCCCGCTCACTCGGCCCTACTGGGGTGTTCGACAATTGGCCGTATTGGCTGCGTGTGTGTGCTTGCCACCTGTGGGTGACCGATCGGAGGCGGCAGGCTGTCCCGAGCGGAGGCTGCTAAATCGCCAGGCGCTAAAAGTGTCGTAACGGTAATAAGTGGCGTAGTTCATGTCGTGATTCCTCAAAGTGTCTGGTGTGTTGCTGAAAAAGTTGGGGCCTGAAAAAACAAAACCCCCGGTCGGGAGGCCGACCGGGGGTGAGAATTCTCTGGTAGGCGACCCGTTTTCATGGGCGCCGTTTGGGTATCAGGCGCGCCAGTGGCTAAACCAATACCCAAAATAAAAGCTGGCAGGAGCACAAGCGTCATTCGCCCGGGCAGCCGCAACCGAGCGCAAGGCGCTGGCGGAACGAAGCTGTGAGAGGGCGTTGAACATGGTTTGTCTCCAATAAGTGCGCCGAGCTTACTAGAGGCCCATGCGCCTGAGCAATCAGAAATTGCTATCGCGCTTACATGACATTTCCTATTGCTTGAGTGCCGCAGGCGTTGTGACACACTGCGTATTTGGCAAAATCCCAAGGATGAATAATGTCAACGTTCACCATCGCTGCAGCTCAATCGTTCTCCGTTGCCGGTGATCTGGCGGCGAACATCGCCCGTCATTTGCGCTTCATGGCCGTGGCGGCGGAGCAGGGCGTCGAACTGCTGGTGTTTCCGGAGCTGTCGCTGACTGGTTATGAAGGCCAGATGGCTGCAGACATGGCAATCGATCCGCAGGATTCGGTGCTGCAACCCTTGCGTGATTGCGCGCGCGAGCTGGGTCTCATTGCGGTGGTCGGGATGCCGATTCGCCATAAGGACAGTTCGAAGGTATTGATCGGCGCGCTGACGTTAGGCAGGGATGGTTCTCTTGAGGTTTACAGCAAACAACATCTGCACAGTGGCGAAGAGCTTTTCTATGCCACAGGTGCTGGTGGTTCGTCCTTGCGCATAGGCGGCGATACCGTCGCGCTGGCGGTCTGCGCTGATTTTACCCACGCCAGCCACGCGGCAGCGGCTGCCGTTGCTGGCGCCGACCTGTACGCAGCAGGCGTGCTGATTGGCGAAAAAGGTTATGGCGTGGATAGCGCGATATTGCAGGGCTATGCACAAAAGCACTCGATGGCGGTTCTGATGGCCAATCACGCCGGGCTCACGGGTGGATGGCAATCGGCGGGTCGCAGTGCCGTCTGGTCTGAAGACGGCACGCTGGTTGCCGCCGCGCCAGGGCCTGGTGAACTGTTGGTCGTTGCGCGACGTGATGCCGGCGCATGGCAGGGGCGGGTAGTTCCGGTGGTGGCGGGGCAATGACCTACCATTTGCGTCGCGCCGAACTGGCTGATCGGGTATTTGCCCGAGAGCTGACGTGCCAGAACATGCTGCGCTATTACATTGGCCACGATCTGCTGTGGCAGGACCAAGCGTTCGAGGTTGCCTGGGATGGACGGGACAATTGGCTGATGATGCTTGGCGAAGTTCCTGTGGGATTTTTCAGCCTCAGTCGGGATCGCCGGGCGTTGTATCTCCGCGAGCTGCAAATAGGCGAGGCGTTTCGCAGGCAGGGTGCTGGATCCTGGGCGATTGATCAGGTTATCGCCATGGCCCGCGCTGACGGACTGCCGGCGCTGCGTCTGACCGTATTCAAAAATAATCCTGCGCAAAGCCTGTATAAGAGAAAAGGCTTGCATGTGTGTGGCGAGGACGAGTGTTTCCTGAGGATGCAGCTCGATTTCGGTACACCTGTGCTCTGAAACCCACGGCCAGCAAGCCTTCGATGATGAATTGAAACTTTTTAAATGACGCTTGCCGCTAGGTCTGTCTGGCACTTTTTGCTAAGGTGTCCGGCATCCCAATAAGACCATATCGCGAGGTGTCTGCTTGATTAGGGTGCTAGTGGTCGATGACCATGATCTCGTTCGTACAGGCATTACACGGATGCTGGCCGATATCGATGGCTTGCAGGTGGTTGGACAGGCCGAGTCCGGGGAAGAATCCCTGATCAAGGCCCGTGAGTTGAAACCCGATGTGGTCCTGATGGACGTCAAGATGCCCGGTATCGGTGGTCTCGAGGCCACGCGCAAGCTGTTGCGCAGTCATCCGGACATCAAGGTTGTCGCTGTCACGGTGTGTGAGGAGGATCCATTCCCTACACGTCTGTTGCAGGCCGGTGCCGCCGGCTACCTGACCAAGGGCGCGGGTCTGCCGGAGATGGTTCAGGCCATCCGCCTGGTGTTTGCCGGCCAGCGTTACATCAGTCCGCAGATTGCCCAGCAACTGGCGATCAAATCGTTCCAGCCGACCAATGACTCACCGTTCGATGCCTTGTCCGAACGGGAAATCCAGATCGCGTTGATGATTGTCGGCTGCCAGAAGGTGCAGATCATCTCCGACAAGCTCTGTCTGTCGCCGAAAACCGTTAATACCTATCGCTACCGGATCTTCGAAAAACTGTCGATCAGCAGCGATGTCGAGTTGACGTTGTTGGCCGTGCGCCACGGCATGGTTGATGCCAGCGCCTGATCATGAGTGAAATATTCGATTCCGGCGCCTTCCTGGCGACTGTCAGTGGGCGTCCCGGCGTCTATCGCATGTTCGACAGCGAGGCACGCCTGCTGTATGTCGGCAAGGCCAAGAACCTCAAGAAGCGACTTGCCAGCTATTTCCGCAAGACCGGGCTGGCGCCGAAGACCGCTGCTCTGGTGGGGCGCATCGCACAGGTCGAAACGACCATTACCGCCAATGAAACCGAGGCGTTGCTGCTTGAACAGACGCTGATCAAGGAGTGGCGGCCGCCGTACAACATTCTGTTGCGCGACGATAAGTCTTATCCCTATGTATTTCTGTCTGACGGCCAGTTCCCACGGCTGAGCATCCATCGTGGCGCGAAGAAGGCGAAGGGCAAGTATTTCGGCCCATATCCGAGCGCCGGGGCCATTCGCGAAAGCCTCAGCCTGCTGCAAAAGACCTTTTTCGTCCGGCAGTGTGAGGACAGTTACTACAAGAACCGTACGCGCCCTTGTCTTCAATATCAGATCAAACGCTGCAAGGCACCTTGTGTCGGCCTGGTTGAACCGGAAGTTTATGCCGAGGATGTGCGTCACTCGGTGATGTTTCTTGAAGGGCGCAGTCACGCGCTGACCAATGAGCTGTCAACGGCGATGGAAGAGGCGGCGATCAATCTCGAGTTCGAACGCGCCGCCGAGTTGCGTGACCAGATTGCCTTGCTGCGTCGGGTCCAGGATCAGCAAAGCATGGAAGGCGGTACGGGTGACATCGATGTCATCGCAGCCTTCGTCAACCCGGGCGGCGCGTGCGTTCATTTGATCAGCGTGCGTGGCGGGCGAGTGCTGGGCAGCAAAAACTTCTTTCCACAGGTGGGTATTGAAGAGGAGGTCGCCGAAGTCATGGCGGCGTTTCTCGGCCAGTACTATATCAGCAGCCCGGAGCGCGACCTGCCGAGCGAACTGATCGTCAACGTGGTGCCCGAAGACGCCACGGCCCTGATCGACGCCATCCATGAGTTGCGCGGTCGCGAGCTGAGCATCAGCCACCGGGTGCGTGGCACGCGGGCGCGCTGGCAGCAGTTGGCGGTCACCAATGCCGAGCAAGCGCTGGGCGCACGCCTGGCCAACCGTCAACATACGGCTGCGCGCTTCGACGCGCTGGCAGAAGTACTGAACCTGGATGAACCACCGCAGCGCCTTGAATGCTATGACATCAGCCACTCCAGTGGCGAGGCGACTGTCGCCTCTTGTGTCGTGTTCGGTCCGGAAGGTGCGATCAAATCCGACTATCGTCGTTACAACATCGAGGGCGTCACAGCGGGCGATGACTATGCGGCCATGCACCAGGCCCTGACCCGGCGCTTCAGCAAACTGAAAGACGGGGAGGGCAAGCTGCCGGATATTTTGCTGGTGGACGGCGGCAAGGGACAATTGTCGATGGCCCGCGACGTGCTCAACGAATTGGCAGTACCGGATCTGATCCTGCTGGGTGTGGCCAAGGGCGCAACCCGCAAGGCAGGGTTCGAAACTTTGTATCTTAATGATGCCGCCCATGAGTTCACTTTGCGTGGCGACTCACCCGCGCTGCACCTGATCCAGCAGATTCGTGACGAGGCACACCGCTTCGCGATCACCGGCCACCGTGCGCGACGCGGCAAAACCCGCCGCACGTCGACGCTGGAAGGCGTTGCAGGCGTAGGGCCGACCCGGCGTCGTGACTTGTTGAAACATTTTGGTGGATTGCAGGAGCTGTCTCGTGCAAGCATCGAAGAGATCGCCAAAGCACCGGGGATCAGTAAAAAGCTCGCAGAGTCGATTTATGCAAACCTGCATAGCGAGTAGAATGCCAACTCACCTCGTAGCCAGTTGTGCCGATGAATATCCCGAATCTGATTACCGTTCTACGCGTCCTGCTCATCCCGATCTTCATTTTGCTGTTTTACCTGCCTTATCAGTGGAGCTACATGGCCTCTGCCTCGGTGTTCGCCTTTGCGGCGGCCACTGACTGGCTCGACGGCTATCTGGCTCGTCGCCTGGAACAAAGCACGCCGTTCGGAGCCTTTCTCGATCCGGTTGCCGACAAGCTGATGGTGGCTGTCGCTTTGGTATTGCTGGTTCAGGAACACGGCAATTTGTGGCTGACACTTCCCGCAGCCGTCATCATTGGCCGTGAGATTGTCGTCTCGGCCTTGCGTGAGTGGATGGCAGAACTCGGTGCCCGCGCTCATGTAGCGGTGTCCAATCTCGGCAAGTGGAAAACTGCAGCGCAGATGCTGGCGCTGGTGATCCTGCTGGCCAATCCAAGAGACTTCAGTTTCTGGGTCTTGCTGGGTTATGCCTTGTTGATGATCTCGGCAGGCCTGACGTTGTGGTCGATGGTTCAATACTTGCGGGCCGCCTGGCCGCATCTGAAAACCGACGTTGAAAAGAAATAAAACTTTTTTGAATCAAAGGGTTGACGGGGCTTCTGAAATCTATAGAATGCGCCACACCAAGCGGGAATAGCTCAGTTGGTAGAGCACGACCTTGCCAAGGTCGGGGTCGCGAGTTCGAGTCTCGTTTCCCGCTCCAAGTTTGTACGCGGTTGTTGTGGTGCTACTAAACAGCGATCGTTTGAGGCCGAGTAGCAAAATGGTTATGCAGCGGATTGCAAATCCGCCTACGCCGGTTCGATTCCGACCTCGGCCTCCACTATAAACAAGCTCCGTAGATCCATGATTTACGGAGCTTTTTTATTTCCAGTGCGCTGCAAGATTTAGTCTTGAAATCAACCACTGTGAACTTGCTTCACCGGGACGTGATGTATATATTTCCCGCTCTGCTTAACAAGGCTTAACGCTGTCAGGTTTGCTGATCGACTGCTTTGAGCACTACACCGCGCTACCGCCCGAATGGCGAAACTGGTAGACGCATGGGACTTAAAATCCCCCGCTCGTAAGGGCGTGCCGGTTCGATTCCGGCTTCGGGCACCATGAATATCAAGGGCTTGCATGACATACCTCATGCAAGCCCTTAGTTCTTTTTTCCGCAATCAAAAAATCTTTTCCGCAATTCGTGACCGTCAGTCACTTCGTAGGGGTAACCTTCATACCCTTGCGCATTCGGATGTACTGTTCTGTCATCCCAACGGTTGTATGTCCTAGCTGGTCCCTAGCTTCTCGGATGCTCCCTGTTGACTCCTCCTTATCCGTCGCCGCTTTTGCTCTTAGGTCGCGCATCTGAAATTCTGCTTTTGGAATTCCGGCTGCTTCCCTGGCGTCATCAAACCGCTTTCTGAGCATGCTGGTCGTCATTGGCTGCCCAGAGTCGATTACTACCAGACGTGTTGATCTGATTTTGTGTCCAGCCTTTCGTGTCATGATTCGATCGATTACGACTTTGAGCTCACCAATGATCTCGATCCTTCGTTTAGCCCCGGTCTTGCCTTGCTGAACGGAGAGCTTTCCGTCTTTTATGTCTCGCTCATCCATCTTCAATGTGTCTGCGATCCTCTGGCCTGTTAGGTAGAACAGGTCCAAAGCGTCCCTCAATGGCTGATCGGCATGTCGGTAGGCTCTCGCAAGTACGTCGTCTTCAACATATATGTCGCGACCGGTTTCTTTATTGCCTTTCACGCCTGAGCAAGGATTTGCCAAGGATGTATAGCCATTCTCGCGAGCAAAGTTCCAGATGGAGCTGAGTAATGCCTTCTCCCGATTCGCGCGAATAGGTGCTGTCTTGCCACGATGACGAAGGTACTGGCTGACATGTTTCGGTTCGATAGCTTCTAGAGGGGCGGGCGGGTCGTTGAAGAAAAGAAGAAGGTTTTTGAGTTCGCGCGCGTTGTCTTTTTGGGTGGCGTGGGCTTTTGTGGGAACCACCTCATTCATATAAAGCTCGGCTACGTAAGCAAAGGTAAGTACGGTTTGTGTCAGGGCTTGAGAGACGCGGCTTTTTTCGAGCTTTGCGTACTCTAAGATGGCCAGGCCGTAATCCGTACCTAGCGGGATTTCCTTGCGTGGTTTCCCGCCAGTGTCGTAAAGGTAATAGGTTGTGTTGCCGCGTTTTCTCTCGCGCAGGCGAGGAATGCTCCCCGGCTTTGTTGGTCTTCGTCCCATTCATCCCACCAGGCGCGGCTGCCACGTTGGAGTTTCTGCCGCGTTGGTAGTTGCTCCTGTCAATGCGGACGCAATCACGCAAGGCCAGCCGTTGCGCTTGATGGTATGGCGAATGCCATTGCGCTTCAGCACCATAATCTGACCGGCTTTAGTTTTAGCTCCGGTCAGTTCGCAGACTTGCTCATGGCTAAGAAATTGAATACTCATGCTGGCTCCTTGCTAGGAAATGCAGAGCGCTTCGAATGCGCTTGCATTGCGGCCTTGCCGCCTTGGGTTCCTGGGTACAGCTGCGCAGCCATTGCAAGCGCCTGTTCGCGCAGCGATCGGGCATCACGCTCGAGCTTCTTGCCGGTACGAAAGGCGCTGAAGGTCTCGGCGGCGATCCGCAGCAGCTCGCCGATATCGACCAGCGTCTGGTGCTCGGCCGGGCCGAAGAGCGGACCTGCTTCAAATCGTTTGCAGGTGTGTACCAAGCGCGTGTGATCGGCCCGGATGAACTGCAGGGAGGCCTGGAGTTCGCGGATGGTTTTGGCGCTTGCGGCGCGCTGGATGTCTTCACCCTCGTGCAGGCCTGTCTCCAGGCCATCGCTGCGGCCCATGATGTAACCGCCCCAGAGCAGCAGGGCGGCCAGAACTATCAGGGTGACGAGTGCACCGATTTGTATTGGGGTCATCATGTGGTGTGCTCCTGGGATTGTCGTTGGCTGGTGGTGACAGCCGTCAGTTGTGCGGGGGCAACAGTGCGTTGGCCGTCGTGCTGTCGCTGCATTTCTTCATCCGCTTTGTAGGCGCGGATGTCGATCAGCGAGGCGACGTGGCGGATGTGCGCGTACTTCAGCGCCTTGCGGCTGGTGTCCAGCGTGGTGATCGGAAGCTGGATCCGGCCGCTGTTGATCTCCGTCACAAACGACTGCTCGTTGAGATTGCGAAAGTACTGCTCGCGGACTTTTTCCAGCGGGATCAGGACGTCACCGAAGATTCGATAGAGAAGTTCGACGGTGGCCGATTCGGGCGCCGGATGCAGGCGGAGCGGGTTCTGTGCAGCGTTACTCATGGCTTTGTCGAGCCTCCTTGCGTTGTTGTCGTGCCGGGTGGTTCCAAGCGTTCAGGCAGTGGCGTCTGGTCAGCTCGCGCAGATGTTCGGGCACTTCGAGGAGCGCGGCGTTGCGCTCCTCACGTGTGCGCATGGCAATGATCTGGCGGGCGTACTCCCTAGGCCACGTCACGGCGATCTGCCGGGATGGCAGGAAGATCGATGTCCAACTGCTCGGCCAGCCAACGGATACCGGCCTGCTTCACCCGAGTCGACTGGCTGTACTGCATTCCGTGTTTCTCGTCATACCAGGGGCTGTCCTTGACCCGCAGGTACACCTTGTCGCGCTTTAGATCTGCCGGCAGGTTTCCCTTGAGCAAACCTTTCTCCCGCATGAGAGCGATCAGTTTGGGGCGAGTGAGGCCGAGTTGAGTGGCTGCTTGGGCTAGGGTGCGTTCCATAAACGGTTCCTCAAGCAGCATGCGCAGCAGGAGTGGCCGCTGCAGTAAGGTGGTTGATGGACTCAATGAGCTTTGCGTAGATCTCGGCATCGGGGTCGTACAGGGTGAAGCAACGCGTATGCGGGCTCTTGTTGCCGATGCTCAAGATGGCGGTGACGCCCCGGCGTGATTGGGTGCGATGCAGTGCCACATGAAGAGGAAGTTCAAAACCCATGTCGAGGCTCAGCACGCCGCCGGTGTGCACCAGTTCGAACACGCGCTGCTTGTCCTGGACATCAAAACGGCCGTATTGACGATCGGCATGCGGGCGATGCACCAGGTCGCTGGAGTTGCTCGCGTCGAACGGACCGTTGGCAATCTCTTCGATGAAGTCGGCGAGTTTGAGGTGCATCTTCTTGTCGTTCTGCAGGGTCAGCGTGTGGCGTTCGCTGCCCAGTTCGACGACAAAAGTGCTTTCCACTGTGCCGCGCTCAGCCTTGAGGCGAAACGCCAGGCATTCACGTTTCGGTGCTGTTCGCAGGACGTGGTTGAAGGTTTCGGTCAGGTTGACCTGGGCGTTGAGCAACTGCAGGGTGCGGTTGTCGATCTTGTACTTGATCATGCCGCGTGCCCTCCACCGTTCGGATCGATAGGAGAGGGCTGGCAGGACTTGGC